>NZ_WMDN01000005.1:0-262049 GCF_021236965.1 Photobacterium carnosum
CCGATAATGATTGATATGCCAATTATGTTAATTGCTGCACCCATTATATTATCCTCAGTGAGTTTATGTTTAAAGCATTGAATGTTTAATTGAACAATAGTGTTATTTAGACATCAATGAATTAGTCATAACGAAAAGACAAACATCTTCTGAATGACGAATCATCAAATACAGTGTGCTCAATAATAATGATCAATAAACGACCAAATGTCGCATTTTTGATTTTATTTTGTTAATTTTAAGATGTTCCATCTATAAAACAGTGTTACATCTTGTTTTTACAAATAATTACATACTCTGTAGGTTAAAAAGAGTAGTTTAAGATAGTTGGTATAATGAACAATAAATAAACAGCAATGTGCGGTTAATCCACAGATGTGACGATGTTTGTTTCTGTTTTCTGTAAATTCCGCTAAATTACTCATAACATAAGCCGTGAAAGGTGTGCCTATTAAGGCTGAAATATGCTATATTATTGCACCTTGCACGTATAAAAATACGACAGAAATTACCTGAGGGATATTGGCTCCATGAGCGATCTTGCAAAAGAGATCACGCCCATAAATATTGAAGATGAGCTGAAAAGCTCTTATCTCGACTATGCGATGTCAGTTATCGTTGGTCGTGCTCTTCCTGATGTGCGTGATGGCCTTAAGCCTGTGCACCGCCGCGTTTTATTCGCGATGAATGTGCTAGGCAATGACTGGAATAAAGCATATAAGAAATCTGCCCGTGTGGTAGGTGATGTTATCGGTAAATATCACCCTCATGGTGATAGTGCTGTATACGATACTATTGTACGTATGGCGCAACCGTTCTCCCTACGCTACATGCTCGTAGATGGCCAAGGTAACTTCGGTTCAATCGATGGCGACTCTGCCGCTGCGATGCGTTATACCGAAGTTCGTATGTCTAAAATTGCGCATGAACTACTCGCAGATTTAGACAAAGAAACGGTTGACTTTGTTCCTAACTATGACGGAACCGAGCAGATACCTGCAGTATTACCAACGAAGATTCCTAACCTATTGGTGAATGGTTCTTCTGGTATTGCTGTTGGTATGGCAACGAATATACCACCCCATAACCTTGGCGAAGTGATTGACGGCTGTTTAGCGTATATCAATGATGAGAGCATCACTATTGATCAGCTAATGGAATATATTCCAGGCCCTGACTTCCCAACAGCTGCGATGATCAATGGCCGTAAAGGTATCATTGATGCTTATCATACTGGTCGCGGTAAAGTTTACATGCGTGCCAAAGCTGAAATCGAAACTGAAAAGAATGGTCGTGAAACTATTCTGGTTCATGAGATTCCATATCAAGTTAACAAAGCCCGTTTGATCGAAAAAATTGCCGAGCTTGTTAAAGATAAGAAAGTTGAAGGTATTAGTGCATTACGTGATGAGTCAGATAAAGACGGCATGCGTATTGTTATCGAATGTAAGCGTGATGCGGTTGGCGAAGTTGTTCTGAACAATCTTTATGCCCAAACGCAGTTACAAACAACATTTGGTATCAACATGGTTGCGCTTGATAACGGCCAACCAAAGATCTTTAACCTTAAAGAAATGATTAAGTGCTTCGTTAATCACCGCCGTGAAGTGGTGACGCGTCGTACTATTTTTGAATTGCGTAAAGCACGCGATCGCGCTCATATTCTTGAAGGTCTAGCACTTGCACTTGCAAATATTGATGAAATTATTGAGTTAGTTCGTCAGGCAAATACACCAGCAGAAGCTAAAGCAGCATTAGTTGCTCGTGGCTGGCAGCTAGGTAATGTTGCAGCAATGCTTGAGCGTGCTGGTACTGATGCTGCACGTCCAGATTGGCTAGAAGAGCAATTTGGTATTCGTGACAATCTATACCACTTAACAGAACAACAAGCGCAAGCTATTCTTGATCTTCGTTTACATAAGTTAACCGGTCTTGAACACGGTAAAATTCTTGAAGAATATAAGCAACTTCTTGAAGAAATCGCTGAACTAATGTTCATCCTATCAAGCTCTGAGCGTTTGATGGAAGTGATACGTGAAGAATTAGAGCTAGTAAAAGAACAGTTCAACGATGAACGTCGTACTGAAATCACAGCAGCAAGCAATGATATTGATTTAGAAGATCTAATCCCTAGAGAAGATGTTGTTGTTACGCTTTCTCATGAAGGTTACGTTAAGTACCAAATTCTGAGTGACTATGAAGCGCAACGTCGTGGTGGTAAAGGTAAAGCAGCAACGCGCATGAAGCAAGAAGACTTCATTGAACGTTTGTTGGTTGCTAATACCCATGACACGATTTTATGTTTCTCAAGTCGCGGTCGTATGTACTGGCTGAAAGTGTACCAATTACCACTAGCGAGCCGTACTGCTCGTGGTAAGCCTATTGTGAATATTTTACCACTAGAAGAAAATGAGCGTATTACTGCTATTCTTCCTGTGCGTGAATACACAGAAGATAAGTTTGTCTTTATGGCAACGGCTGATGGTACTGTGAAGAAAACACCATTAACTGACTTTAGTCGTCCTCGTAGTGCCGGTATTATTGCCGTTAACTTACGTGAAGGCGATTCATTGATTGGTGTTGATGTTACTGATGGTGACTGCGATATCATGCTGTTCTCAGCATACGGTAAAGTAGTCCGTTTCTACGAAAGCCCAGTTGTTATTGACGACGAAGGCAATACCAAAGGTGGCGTTCGCGGCATGGGTCGTACTGCGGCTGGTGTTCGTGGTATTAAACTTGCTGAAGGCGATAAAGTTGTTTCGCTAATTGTTCCACACAATGAAGGCGATATTCTTACAGTAACTGAAAATGGTTATGGTAAGCGTACTGGCCTTGCTGAGTATCCGGCGAAGAGCCGTGCCACTCAGGGTGTAGTTTCAATTAAAGTCTCTGAGCGTAACGGTAGCGTTGTTGGTGCTGTTCAAGCTGAAGACGGCGACGAATTTATGATGATCACCAATGGTGGCACATTAGTTCGAACTCGTGTTGCTGAAGTTAGCCGTGTAGGTCGTAATACTCAAGGTGTTACACTTATTCGTACGACTGAAGGTGAAAAAGTTGTTGGTCTACAGCGTATTGATGAGCCAGCAGAAGTTGAATTAATTGAAGATGCTGAATTAGTTGATGGTGAAGCTGTTGAAAATACAGAACTACCAGCAACAGATGTAGAATCAGGTGATTCAACCGAGCAAGAGTAAGCCTTATAGTGCTTTATTCTAAATAAGACGCAGCCATTTGGCTGCGTTTTTTTTTGGCTTCATATTTATAACTAATGAATCGTTAATTAAATCTTTAAAGTTGCGCAATAAAGGTGTAGAAATAAATGAATGATATCTGTCACAATGTTGATATTTATCTTTACTGTCTGTTTTGTAATGCTAAAAGTAGTACTGATTGTGATGCTATTAGCTTTATGAAGCAGCAAATTTTTATTTTGTAACTCGAGCAGGAGCAAGTACCACATTATGGATAAGGTTTATAACTTTTGTGCCGGTCCGGCAATGATCCCCGCTGATGTTATGGCGCAAGCCCAACACGAATTAATTAATTGGCAGGGTTTAGGCACTTCCGTTATGGAAATCAGCCATCGTAGTAAAGAATTTCTTGCGGTTGCCGCTCAATCAGAACAAGATTTACGGGATTTACTGAATATTCCTGCTAATTACCATGTTTTATTTTGTCATGGTGGTGCACGTGGTCAATTTGCTGCTGTGCCGTTAAATTTATTGGGTGAAGCAACCACTGCCGATTATATGGATGGTGGTTTTTGGGCGCACAGTGCTGTTGAAGAAGCGTCTAAGTATTGTCAGCCTAATAATATTGATATTACCTGCGTAAAAGAAGGTAAGAAGGCTATTTTACCTGCCGCCGAATGGTCACTTTCTGACGAAGCTGCATTTGTGCATTTTTGTCCAAATGAAACTATTGACGGTATTGAAATTCGTGATTTACCGATAACGGATAAACCGATTGTCGCTGATATGTCATCGACTATTTTATCTCGTCAAATTGATGTGTCTAAATACGGTGTTATTTATGCGGGCGCTCAAAAAAACATTGGTCCAGCAGGATTAACAATTGTTATCGTACGTGATGATTTATTAGGTAAAGCTAAATCAATTTTACCGAGTATTTTAGACTATACGGTGTTAGTTGATAAAGACTCGATGTTTAATACACCACCAACATTTGCATGGTATTTAGCGGGTGAAGTGTTTAAATGGCTTAAAAGCGTCGGTGGGGTTACTGCAATGGAACAGCGCAACCTTGCAAAAGCTAAATTATTGTATGATTTTATTGATCACTCTAATTTCTATATTAATAATGTTCATGCGGATAACCGTTCAGTCATGAATGTACCATTTCAATTAAAAAATCCAGATTTAGATGCAGTGTTTTTAGCTCAAGCTGAAGTTGTCGGATTAAAAGCATTGAAAGGCCATCGTGTTGCTGGAGGTATGCGTGCCTCTATTTATAATGCGATGCCTTTAGACGGTGTTCAGGCTTTGGTCGACTTTATGCAGATGTTTGAAAAAAATAATGCGTAATGAATAACGACTGTTAATTAATAAAAAATACACACATCATGTGTGTATTTTTTTAGTTTTATTTTCGATACGAAATACCTAGTTACACTCTTTTAGCTTGAGCATTTATAATTGCTCTATATAATCCAGTGCCCTTTCTATCGACACTATGAATGTATGAACAAAAAATCAATATTAAAATCATATTACAACGATTATATCCGTGATATTTCTATTGTTTTTTTATTATTACTGCCGTTAATTATTTGTAATGCGATCACGTTATTTGTGGGGTATGCATTAAAATGGGTTGATTTTAGTGAATTAGCGAACTATTTTTTTTATTTTTCTAATTTATTAATTGGAATCTATCCGATTGCACTGTGCTTAATTACCAGTTACTACATTGCGACTAAGCATGGCGTTAATGCGATGGTGGTTGTGCCATATTCATTACTGTTATTAATTGCTGTGTCGGTGCCTAATGGTTTAGTTTCTGATCATAATGGGTTGCCTAATAACCCACTTGTGGCACTACTTTCAGCAATGATTGCTGCATCATGCTGTATTTCATTTCGTCTTTTTCCGCTCGATCCTTCTCGTTTAGATTTTGTTCGAACACTCTATAAACATGTATTGCATTTTTTTTGTTTTCTTTTGTTAGCCGTTGGGTTGGAGGAATTAACTAAAATTGTGATCGCGTTTAGTCAAAACATAGATAATTATATTGCTCCGAATCCACTCACTTTTTACGGTGGCTTAACCTATCAATTCATTTTGGGATTATTAGGTGCAATTGGCATTAATGGTCATAATTTTCTTTTCAGAACAAAGCAGCAATTATTTGAAGTTACTCAACAAAACATTGCTGATTGGCAAGCAGGAGAAGCCCCTTTAAATGTGCTAGGGCAGGGGTTTTATGATGCGTTCTTATCGATGGGTGGCTCTGGGAATATGATCAGTCTGCTGTTTTGTATTTTATTATTTTCAAAAGAAAGACGACATATCACATTAGCACTATCAGCATTACCGTTGGTGATTTTTAATATCAATGAACTATTACTGTTTGGTTTGCCGATTATTTTTAATCCAATATTAATTGTACCTTTTGTTTGCGTTCCTTTAGTGAGTTTTGTGGTTGTATATGGTGCGATCTCATCTGGATTAGTGCACCCAGTGACGACAATTGTGGATTGGATGACACCTCCTTTTCTTAGTGGTTATGTTGCCACTCAGCACAGTTTATCTGGGGTTATATTACAGATGATTGTAGTTGTTATAGGGATTGTTATTTATCGGCCATTTTATCTGCATTATGCGGGAAAAAGCCGATCTAATAATACATCGATAAGTCAGCAATATGAGCTTGGACGTAGCACACTTAAATCGTTTTTAGGTGATGTGAATCAAGCCATGACGAGCTATGTGAGTAAGCATGATATTAGCCGCCGTGTTAGTCGTATGTTGAATCATGGTGAGTTTGTGATGTTCTACCAACCTCAAATTAATTTAAGTCAGGGTAAAGGATTATCGTTTGAATCACTTGTTCGCTATAAAAATGTGGACGGTAAAATATTGCCACCATTATTTATTCAAGATTTTCAGCAATTAGGCGCAATGAAGCAGCTGGATAAAATGGTGATTGATTTGGTCCTAAAAGATATGCAAAAGATGCCACTTGATAATGGTTGTAAAATAGCAATTAATGTCTCAGCGGAGACAATTTCGGATAAACATATTGTTGCTTATCTTCTTGAAAGATTAAGTTTTTATTCTATTTCACCATTGAACTTAGAAATAGAGATCACAGAAGAAGCCATACTTGAAGATGATAAACTGGTATCAGAAAATATCGAGGTATTGCAAGGATTAGGAATAACGGTTGCGATTGATGATTTTGGTTCCGGTTATGCGTCTTTTCCTCATTTATTGAAGTTTAACTTTGATAAAGTAAAGTTAGATCGTACCTTATTACGTAATATTGAACATGATCGTGAGAAAAATTTATATCAGCTGTTGGCTAAAATAAGTGAAGTGACAGGCTGTATTTTGGTTGCTGAAGGCGTTGAAACAGAAGCAGAAAAACAGTTTGTGCAGCAGTGTGGTATTAATATCTGCCAAGGTTTTTATTTTGCTAAACCGATGGCATTTAATGATGCTTTAACGTGGTTTAAAAATGTTTAGCCCAATCATCTAGGTAAAACGTGATAATAGTACTTATCAATCTAAGCTTGCATTTGTTAAGTGGTAATTATGCTTTATGAGTAAAAATAAATAGTAGGATCTAAGGTGTTTGCTACCCTATAAGAATGTTATGGATCCTGTTATTTTTACCACGTGTCTACTGGTCTTTATTGGCATGTTTATGTCTGTAATTATTGCCTTGTCACAAGGTTTTCATCTTTTTAGTTAGGCATTATTGTTGTGGATAAATAAGCTTTTCGGTATCAAAGCCCGCCAGTTTAGCGCGATGAATATAACGTTCGAGTACTGCAGGATCGAGGGTTTTATCTCGTGATAATATCCATAAATAGTCGTAGTTATAGCTACTGATTAATGCCGCTGAATAATCATCTTCAAGAGCAAAGATAATATAGCTACCATAAAAAGGGCCAAAGAAAGAGACCTTGAGATGCCCAAGATTTGGCTGGTCAACAAATTTAGCTTTACCTTGCGCCTGTTGCCATTGTTGATTAACACTATTAAAACCACTGTTTATAACTTTAATTGTATTATTAGTTTCTAAACTATAAGTGGCGGTAACTTGATCTAAGTTTCGTTCAAAGCTGTGGTCTAACCTTGCTATTTCATACCATTGCCCTAAATAACGATTGATATCAAAATTAGTCACTGGTTGAACATTGTTGGGTTTTCCTGTTGTACAGCCTGCCGTTATGCTTAATAAGATAACGCCACAAAACCATTTTATATAAGTAAGCATCCATTCTTCCTTATTTAATTACACTGAAGGTAAAAAAACCACTTCAGCGGTAAAGGTAATATCATTATCTGTGACAGTAAATGCCCATTGCATTCGTTCACAAATACGTTGCACGATGACTAATCCACAGCCATAACCTTGATTATAAAGTTCATTGCCATCATGACGGTTGATGATCGTTAAGCGATCATGTGCTAATTTTATTTCGATGTCGCCAATACTATAACTAAACGCATTTTTTATTAGATTATTAATAATAATAGTAATAAAACTGAGTGGTGCATTAATCGTGGCTGAGTGGTTGATCTCAAGATAGTAGCTGGCATCTTGTTTTGCAAATAAGGGTTCCATTATTAATAACTGTTGGCGCAGTTCGAGTGCTAGATCACAGTGACTAAAATGATGGTTTTCAATTGATTCTTTACCTAATAATAAGAATGTTTCGGTTAAGATCCGCATATCATCACTGGCTTGATGTAATCGATTAATGGCTTTTTTTGCGACATTCGGTTGATTGGGGACTTTATTGAGTAAATCAGCTGAACCTTGAATGATCATTATCGGGGTGCGTAATTCATGGGATGCAAATCGGCTGAATTCTTTTTCACGTTGAAAAAATCCTGCAATGTGATTTTTACTGTCCAGTAATGCTTGTTCAATTTTTCGAGTTTCACGGTATTGTGTTTCGACTTCAAAAGTGGGTTGATCAGGCGGCATTTGGCGAATTTTCTGATCTATTTTTGCTAATGGTTGCGATAATGAGCGCACAAAATAGAAACTATAACTTCCCATCAGTAATGATAATAACAGCCCAAAAATGAAGGTAAAATAATGGAGGCTATCTTCATATTCATCAAGGTAATCATCAGCATCATCTTGATAGACAACGTACATTAACCCTCTACCTGAAGGATGATCAAACACTAAAAAATGCTTATCTTCAGTACCACGTAAATGCTCAAAAAAACCGGGTTGATTATATTTTTTTAACCAATCAGGTAATGAACGTTCACTCCAATAGCTCTTAAATTCACTATTATTGGGCAGCGGTGCATCATCATCCATTGTTTTATAGTCGATAACATATTGGCTTGATTCTTTGTCTAACCAATGATGAAGACTAATGACTTCAAGTTGATTTTCTGCGACATAAATAACTGCCCAGAATAAAATAAACATACCAAAGGTCATTAACCCAAAACTTAAACCGACTTTGCGATAAATACTGGGAAAGCTATGTGGTTTTGATGCGGTAACCTTGTCCATGAATAGTCTCTAATCGTGAAGTGGTAAAATCTTTATCAATAGCATTACGTAAACCATAAATATGACTACGCAAGGCATCACTAGAAGGGGATTCTTCGCCCCAAACGGCATCGATAACTTGCTGGCGCGTCACAATATTAGGGGCATGGTGCAATAAAACCTTAAGAATTTTAAATTGGATGCGGCTAAGCTTTATGGCTTTTCCATTCCGGCTGACTTCATCACTACGATTATTCATTATTAGATCTGCATATGTTAACAGACCAATATCTTGTCGATGACCACGATTAGATAATGCGCGAAGTCGTAAACACAATTCTTCCATCGCAAAAGGCTTTAATAAGTAATCATCGCCGCCGGCTTTAAATGCTGCCACTTTATCTTCAAGAGTATCTTTGGCGGTTAAGAATAGAATCGGCGTGCCACAATAGAGTTCATTACGTATTTTTTGAACCGCGGCAATACCATCTATTTTAGGCATCATGATATCCATAATAATGACGTCATAATGGTTATTTTCAATAAAGGTAAGTGCTGCTTGACCATGATAAGCACAATCAGCCGTCATACCTTCTAGTTCTAGATAATCTGCAATAGTTTCTACAATCTGATAGTTATCATCAACAATAAGAATTTTCATCTTTTCAATTAAGCTCTTCACGAATACTTCACGTTTGATGATCTAGTATACCTACCAATAAAACAATATTCATAATTTGTTAATCAAAAGGTTTGTATTCATGAAAAAAATCACATTAGCGACATTGATTGGTCTAGTTCTTACTGGTTGTGGCGGTGGCGGCGGTGATGATAGCACTGCACCTCAACCACCTGTTGAGACCAAGCCTCAAGCCGTCCAAGGTACGATTAATGCCGTTAATGTTCCAGCTAATACCATTGAAGTAAATGGTTATAGCTATGATGTTGCGTCAGTGGCATATGGTACTGATACACAGTTTTCTATTAAAGATCTTCAAGAAAATATGATGGTTGCTGTTTCTACTTCATCAAAAGCGGGTGCTTTAGTGCAGTTAGAACCTACTATGGTCGGTAAGGTTACTCACATTGATCGTGTTAACTCAACATTTGTCATTAATGGCGCGACATTAACCTTTAGTCTTGATCAAAACATTGAAGTTAATGATTGGGTGATGGTGTCATCATTACCACAAGCAACAGCAACGGGTCTGGGCTATAAAGTACTTTCCGTGGTGAAATTTGAGCATGAAGGCATTGCTAATCATTATGAGATTGAAGGACAAATTTCGAATCTAACGGATATACAATTTAAGCTTGGTGCAGGAATAAATGTTGATTATAGCAATGCTGTGATTGAAGATAATGCCCCATTACTAAATGGCCAGTGGGTTGAAGTTAAGGGCCAGATGAATCGTGATGACAAGATCTTTAGTGCTTCTGAAGTGGACATTGAAACCTACGATGCCTCAGATAATGATAACGAAATTGAAGGTGTTGTAACTTGGGTCAGTAATGATAAGTCTCAGTTTGAATTAAATGCCCGTGGTCGCTTTATGGTAACAGGTGCGACTCGTTTTGAAGATGGCTCTAAACTAAATCTTAATATTGGGGTAATGGTTGAAGTTATTGCTGTTAATGGTATTGCCCGTGAGATTGAATTTGAAAACGATTTCGATGGTGAGACAGGTAATCAGTGGCGTGAATTTGAAGATAAAGGCTTAGCAACAGTAAGCGATAATAATAATGGTATGTTTATTCTAGGTGATAAGCGTCAGATTCATATTGATGCTTACACTGAATTTGATGATGGCTTAACGAAAGATAATATTAATGGTCAGCATATCGAAGTTGAAGGTGTAATTATAGGTAGTCGTTATGTTGCACGTGAAATTGAACGTGATTAAATAATCTCGAATCTCGAATCTCGAATCTCGAACCAAAAGCGCCTATTATATTTGAGGCGCTTTTTGCGTTTTAGAACGTTTGGTTTATTTACAGTGATTACTCGTTAATACAAAACTGTTGTTCTAAGTAACATCGAATCGATTGCTCACTGGCATCAAATTGTGGCGAGGGAACGTGAGTTGGATCTACCCATTGCCATCCTTCACATTTATCGGGTTCTTTTAAGGTTAACTCACCACTGAACTCGGTAGCAAGCAGGGCGATACTGATATAATGCTTACCTGATTCTGAATAGGTGGCGAGGTTATTGGTCACTGCAATCACTTGGGGTTGATAAATAGTGAGTCCCGTTTCTTCTTTAACTTCACGAATGGCACATTGACTAAAGGTTTCGCCCAACTCCATATGACCACCTGGGATAGAATAGTAGGGGGCATGACTATTTTTACGTTTACCAATTAAGATCTCACCTTGTTGATTAACAATAATAATCCCAATTCCAACCATCGGTGTTACAGTGCTCATTCTTACTCCAAGATTTACTTCTGTCATTGATAACTACTCTACCGTAATTAGAGTGTAGATGCTGGTACTATATTAACGAGAAGCGACAAGATTTTAAAAAACTGGCGCTAGATAACTGCGACATTATTGGGTACTCTGCTAAATAAGAAAAATTAGGATTGGAAGAATAATCAATGGAAAGTTTAACCTTACAGCCGATTGCTAAAGTTAATGGTGTAGTGAATCTACCTGGTTCGAAAAGTGTCTCAAATCGTGCGTTATTATTAGCAGCATTGGCACAAGGGACAACACGGTTAACGAATTTGTTAGACAGTGATGATATTCGCCATATGCTTAATGGATTAAAGCAATTAGGTGTGAATTACCGCTTATCAGCAGATAAAACCGAATGTGAAATTGATGGTTTAGGTCATGCTTTTACTATGACAGAACCGCTTGAATTGTATTTAGGGAATGCGGGTACAGCAATGCGACCATTAGCGGCAGCGCTGTGTTTAGGTACTGGTGAATATACGCTTACGGGCGAGCCTCGAATGAAAGAGCGTCCAATTGGTCATCTTGTGGATGCACTGCGTAGTGCTGGTGCCAATGTTGAATATATAGAGAATGATAATTACCCACCGCTAAAAATTATTGGAACGGGGCTGTCTGGTGGCTGTGTTGAAATTGATGGTTCGATTTCAAGTCAGTTTTTAACGGCATTTTTGATGGCCGCACCATTGGCTAGTGCCGATACGGTTATTAGTATTAAAGGTGATTTGGTTTCAAAGCCTTATATTGATATTACATTGCATATTATGGCACAGTTTGGGGTTGAGGTTGAAAATCGTGATTACCAACAGTTTGTAGTTAAAGGTGGTCAACAGTATCAATCACCAGGCGAACTTTTAGTTGAAGGTGATGCTTCATCGGCCTCTTATTTTTTAGCCGCCGCTGCGATTAAAGGTGGCGCGATAAAAGTAACCGGAATTGGTAAAAATAGCATACAAGGTGATATTCAATTTGTAGATGCGCTTGCCAAAATGGGCGCCGATATTGAATGGGGTGATGATTATGTTATTGCTCGTGGTGGCGAGCTAACTGCGGTTGATATGGATTTTAATCATATTCCTGATGCTGCTATGACGATTGCAACAACAGCATTATTTGCTAAAGGTACAACGTCAATTCGCAATGTTTATAATTGGCGAGTAAAAGAAACTGATCGCCTTACTGCAATGGCAACAGAATTACGTAAAGTTGGTGCAATAGTGGAAGAGGGCGAAGATTACATTGTGATCACGCCGCCTGCTCAGTTAAAGCATGCTGAGATTAATACTTATGATGATCATCGAATGGCAATGTGTTTTTCATTGGTGGCATTAAGTGATACCGCTGTTACGATCAATGATCCTGGATGTACCTCTAAAACTTTTCCTGATTATTTCACTAAATTCCAAGGATTGAGTGTGTAGTTTTTAGATGCTGATTTTTAATATGTCAGTTTAGATTCATAGTTGGCTGATTATGATGACATCAGGCTTTTAAATTGGTATAAAAAGGAAAGAAAGAGAAAGGAATAACTATATGAATTTAAGTTTTTTTCTGTATAATGTGCCACCGTTTGATGGCTAACCTTAATTTGGGTTAAGTTCCCGCTATTACGGACACCTATTTGGAGAAAACTTATGTCTACTCATGCTCCAGTTATTACTGTTGATGGGCCTAGTGGTGCAGGTAAAGGCACACTATGTATGCTATTAGCGGAAAAGCTTGGTTGGAATCTGCTTGATTCTGGTGCGATTTATCGTGTTCTTGCACTTGCAGCACTTCATCATGGGGTAGATACTGAATCCGAAGATGCTTTAGTGCCTCTTGCTGCTCATCTCGATGTTCAGTTTGTTGCTGAAGGTGAATTGGTTCGAGTTATTCTTGAAGGCGAAGATGTTTCTGATACACTTCGTACTGAAAAAGTAGGCAATGCAGCATCAAAAGTAGCAGCGTTACCACGAGTGCGTGAAGCATTATTACGCCGTCAGCGTGCATTTAATGAGCAACCGGGTTTGGTTGCCGACGGTCGTGATATGGGCACAGTGGTGTTTACATCGGCAGAAGTGAAAATTTTCTTAGATGCTAGTGCTGAAGAACGTGCAACGCGTCGTATGAATCAGTTGCAAAAACAAGGCTTAGATGTTAGTTTTAGCCGCCTTCTAAGCGAAATTCAGGAACGAGACTACCGCGATCGCAATCGTGCTGTAGCGCCTTTACGTCCTGCTGATGACGCTTTATTACTTGATTCAACTGAAATGTCAATTGAACAAGTATTAGAAAAAGTCTTGGCATATGTTGATGCTAAGCTAAAATAAATGAATCCCTATTTAGTTGCGTAAGCAGCTAAATAACGTCGGTGTCATGGATGATAACTGACTTTATTATCAACCCCATGAGGTAGGATACCCATGGTTGTTTATCATATTGAAGATTAATTAAATGACTGAATCTTTTGCTCAACTCTTTGAAGAGTCGCTAAACCAAGTTGAAACTCGCCCAGGTGCCATCGTTAAAGGTACTGTAATCGCTATCGAAAACGGTTACGTATTAGTTGACGCAGGTCTAAAATCTGAGTCATCTATCCCTGCTGAAGAATTCAAGAACGCTGCTGGCGAACTTGAAGTAGCAGTTGGTGATCAGGTTGACGTTGCTCTTGACGCGATCGAAGATGGTTTTGGTGAAACTAAGCTTTCTCGTGAGAAAGCTAAGCGTCACGAAGCTTGGATCCAGCTTGAAAAAGCTTATGAAGATGCTGAAACAGTTGTTGGTATCATCAACGGTAAAGTTAAGGGCGGCTTCACAGTTGAACTTAACGGCATCCGTGCGTTCTTACCAGGTTCTCTAGTAGACGTACGTCCAGTTCGCGATACTGCTCACCTTGAAAACAAAGAACTTGAGTTCAAAGTAATTAAGCTTGACCAGAAGCGTAACAACGTAGTTGTTTCACGTCGCGCAGTTATCGAGTCTGAAAACAGTGTTGAACGTGATGAGCTACTTGCTTCTCTACAAGAAGGCATGGAAGTTAAAGGTATCGTTAAGAACCTTACTGACTACGGCGCATTCGTTGATCTTGGCGGTGTTGACGGTCTTCTACACATCACTGATATGGCTTGGAAGCGTGTTAAGCACCCTTCTGAAATCGTTAATGTTGGCGATGAAATCAACGTTAAAGTTCTTAAGTTCGACCGTGAGCGTACTCGCGTATCACTAGGTCTTAAGCAACTTGGCGAAGATCCATGGGTTGCTATCGCTAAGCGTTACCCAGAAAGCACTAAGCTTACTGGTCGCGTAACTAACCTTACTGACTACGGTTGCTTCGTTGAAATCGAAGAAGGCGTTGAAGGTCTTGTTCACGTTTCTGAAATGGATTGGACTAACAAAAACATCCACCCATCGAAAGTTGTTAACGTGGGCGACGAAGTTGAAGTTATGGTTCTTGATATCGACGAAGAACGTCGTCGTATCTCTCTAGGTCTTAAGCAGTGTAAAGCTAACCCATGGCAGTCATTTGCAGAAATGCAAGCTAAGGGCGATAAAGTAACTGGTAAGATCAAGTCAATCACTGATTTCGGTATCTTCATCGGTCTTGAAGGCGGCATCGACGGTCTTGTTCACCTATCTGACATTTCTTGGAATGTTTCTGGTGAAGATGCAGTTCGTGACTTCAAGAAAGGCGACGAAATTTCTGCAGTAGTTCTTGCAGTTGACGCAGAGCGTGAGCGTATCTCTCTAGGCGTTAAGCAAATCGAAGAAGACCCATTCAACAGCTTCGTAGCTGACACTAAGAAAGGCACTCTAATAACTGGTAAAGTTATTGCAGTTGACGCTAAAGGCGCAACTATTGAGCTTGCTGAAGGTGTTGAAGGTTACCTACGTGCTTCAGAAGCATCTGTAGACCGTGTTGAAGACGCAACTCTAATTCTTGCAGTTGGCGACTCTATTGAATCTAAATTCACTGGTGTTGACCGTAAGAACCGTGTAGTTAACCTTTCTGTACGTGCTAAAGACGTTGCTGAAGAGCAAGAAGCAATGGCTACACTAAACAAAGTTGATGATGCTGCGTTTGGTAATGCTATGGCTGATGCTTTCAAAGCTGCTAAAGGCGAATAATTGAGCGTAGAGGGAAATCGCTTTAGCTTTTTCCCTCTAAACGGCTATACTATTGAGAAACATACTAAAACGGAGTGTTTATGACAAAGTCTGAATTAATTGAAAGACTATGTAGTCAACAAACACATCTCTCTGCCAAACAGGTAGAAGATGCAATCAAGGATATCCTTGAACATATGGCGAACACACTTGCAGAAGGTGATCGCATTGAGATCCGTGGCTTTGGTAGCTTCTCTTTGCATTACCGTGCTCCTCGCGTTGGCCGTAATCCGAAGACAGGTGATAAAGTTGAGTTGGACGGCAAGTACGTTCCTCACTTTAAGCCAGGAAAAGAATTACGTGACCGTGTTAATGCATCAATAGCTGCTTAACCGCGAATAGAACAAAAAAACGGCATACTATCAGTATGCCGTTTTTTTATGTCTATAGATCATGGTTTGATCAGTAAAATTACTGCATAATCAGTAATTATAATTTAGATTTAGTGAGAGGATCCACGATGAAGATTTTAGGAATTATTGTTCTAGTAGCTGCCTTTTTGATCACTTTGGCCCTTGGTGCGCAAAATCAAATAATGGTTAGTTTTGATTATTTAATTGCCCAGGGTGAGTTTCAACTTTCTACATTATTAGGTACTGTCTTTGGTGCTGGTTTTGTTATTGGTTGGGTAATTTGTGGAACTTTATATCTTAAAGCTCGCTTTGCTAAAAATCGATTAATAAAGAAAGTAGCGAAGCAACAACAAGAACTTGATCAGCTTCGTGCTCAACCTATTAAGGAATAAAAATTAATGCTTGAGTTGTTGTTCTTACTTTTACCTATTGCTGCCGCTTATGGTTGGTATATGGGTAACAGGAGCGCAAGTAACCAAAAGCAAGAAAAGTCTGACCACTTATCTCGCCAATATGTAACAGGTCTTAATATGTTGTTATCAGATGAATCTGATAAAGCAGTAGACCTGTTCATTGAGTTGCTTCAGGTTGACAGTGAAACTATTGATACTCATCTTGCTCTTGGTAATTTATTCCGCAGCAGAGGAGAGGTTGATCGCGCTATTCGTATTCACCAAAATTTGATAGCAAGGCCTAATTTATCGATTGAACAACGTAACTTAGCTTTACAACAATTAGCAAAAGATTATATGGCAGCAGGTTTTTTTGATCGTGCTGAGCGTATTTTTGAGCAGTTGTTGGATGAGCCTGATTATCGAAAGTCTGCATTACAACAGTTATTAGCCATTTATCAACAAACGCGAGAATGGGAAAAAGCCATTGAAATGGCAACTCAGTTGGTGAAATTAGGTAAAACGAAACTAAAGCATAATATTGCTCATTACTGGTGTGAACTGTCTATGCTTGAACTGAGTGCTCAGAATCAAGATAAAGCTATGCAGTTACTCAAAAAAGCGCTGTCAGTGGATAAACACTGTGTTCGTGCCTCGATTGCAATGGCAAAAATACAAGTTAAACAACAAGAATATAAACAAGCTGCAAAAATTTTAGAGCGTATATCTGAACAAGATATTGAGTTTGTGGGTGAGGCTTTACCATTATTATTTGAATGTTATGAAGCAATGCATAATCAAACGGCATGGCTGAAATATTTACAACATTGTGTCGAACAAAAAGCAGGGGCGAGTGCTGAACTAATGCTTGCTGATGAAATTGCTAAGCATGATGGCGTAGTAACCGCACAGTCTTTTATGACACGCCAACTTCAACAAAATCCCACGATGAAAGGCTTTTATCAGTTGATGGAATACCATCTTGATGAGGCAGAGGAAGGTCGAGCTAAAGAAAGCTTAACCAGTTTGCGTCACTTAGTGGGTGAGCAACTTAAAGCGAAACCCCGCTATCGTTGTCGTCAATGTGGTTTTGCAACGCATGCTTTATATTGGCAATGTCCTTCTTGTAAGAGCTGGGGGCAAATCAAGCCAATTCGAGGACTTGATGGTGAATAATTATCACCGAGTATTTTTATATTATTAAAACCAGTGCAGTAATGTACTGGTTTTTTTGTAGTTGTAGTTATCAAATTTAATCAATTGATGTAAAATCCTGCCGGCGGTGGGATAACCGTTCAATGGATATATTTAGATATAATAGGAGACTCAATGCTAGACGCTAAAGTAACAGACCCTAAAGTAATCGTTGCCCTTGATTATGATAATCACCATGAGGCACTCGCTTTTGTCGATCGTATTGAGCCAGGAAGCTGCCGATTAAAAGTCGGTAAAGAGATGTTCACTTTTTTTGGTCCTGATTTTGTGCGCCAATTACATGCTCGCGGCCATTCAGTATTTCTAGACTTAAAATTTCATGATATTCCAAATACGTGTTCAAAAGCAGTAAGAGCGGCCGCGGAATTAGGGGTGTGGATGGTGAATGTACATGCTAGTGGTGGTGAGCGCATGATGACTGCTTCACGTGAAATTTTAGAACCTTATGGTAAAGATCGCCCATTATTAATTGGTGTGACGGTTTTAACCAGTATGGAAGCCAGTGATTTAGCCGGCGTCGGTATTTTGTGTCAACCACAACAACAGGTATTGAATTTAGCAACATTGACTAAAAATAGTGGTCTTGATGGTGTTGTCTGTTCTGCGCAAGAAGCCATTATATTAAAATCGAAATTGGGACAACCATTTAAGTTGGTAACCCCTGGTATTCGTCCTGTAGGCAGTGAAGCGGGTGATCAGCGTCGAGTGATGACGCCAGTTGAAGCGATTGAAGCTGGGTCTGATTACTTAGTGATTGGTCGTCCAATTACTCAAGCAAGTGATCCTGCGGCAGTATTAGCTGCAATTAATAAAACATTGGCTTAATTTTTAATAAATAAGCAAACGATAACGCCAGTGTTTTTATGTCAATGATGTAAAAATACTGGCGTTAATTTTTATATTAGTAGCTGATTTTAGGCGTACTATTAAGTATACGAGTACTTTTTTCTCGTGTTGGTATACTAAAGTGACTATCAAGTAGCTTTTGCGTTAATGAGTGCTTAGGGTTAGCAAAGACATTCGCAGTACGTCCTTTTTCGACGACTTCGCCATCGTGCATCACCATTACTTTGTCACTGAAATGTTTTACCACTCCCATATGTTGTGATACATACACATAAGACAATCCCATCTCTTCTTGCAATTCAAGTAACAGGTTTATCATTTGTGAGCGCATTGACATATCTAAACCATTTAAGGCTTCATCAGCGACAATAATACAAGGTTGCAAAATAAGCGCACGGGCAAGTGATACACGTTGTTTTTGTCCTGTTGCAAGCATCTGAGGGTAAAAATAAGCATGCTCTGGCAGTAAACCGACGCGTTTAAGTGTATCCATAATACGTCGCTCACGAGCTTGTGGGGTCATGTTCGTATTTTGTTTTAACGGTCCTTCAAGGATCCGTCCAATTTGAATCCGTGGATTTAACGCAGTATTAGGATCTTGGAAAATCATTCGAATCAATTTGCAGCGTGTTTGATAATCATGGTGATGAAGTTGTTCACCATTTACTCGCACAATACCTTCTGTTGGCGTGATCACCCCTGCCAGCATTTTTGCTAATGTTGATTTCCCTGAGCCATTTTCACCTAATAGCGCAATAGTTTCGCCTGCATTGAGTTGAAATGAAACCGGTTTTACTGCTTCAATGGTACGACGGCGGAATAAACCTGAACGGTAGTGATAATCTTTTTTTAGGTTTACAACTTCAAGTAGTGAACTCATTTGTTGTCATCCTTCATATTTAGCGGGAAATGACAGCTAAATTTATGGCCTTTGATTTTTCGGCGAGGAGGTACTTCTACACATTTTCGTTGTGCATAAGGACAACGAGGGCCTAACCTGCAGCCGATGGGTAAATGTTGGAGTGGGGGAATAGACCCCGGTAATGTTTCTAATTTAGATTTATGATTAATGCCAAGCGAAAAGTCAGGCATTGCCCGCATCAATGCTGCGGTATAAGGGTGGTGAGGAAGCTCAAGTAATTCTTTTGATGTGCCTGATTCAACTGATTGCCCACAATACATTACCGTGATCCTATCCGCCCATTGGGTTACGGTAGTGAGATCATGGCTAACGAGTAGAATGGTGGTGTTGCCTAATTGATTCATACGACTTAACAAGCGGAAAATTTGTGCTTGAGTAATAGGGTCAAGATCGTTAGTCGGTTCATCAGCAATCAATAGTCGTGGACGGTTAGCAATCGCCATTGCAATCATTACTTTTTGGCATTCACCATCAGTTAATTCATAAGGATAGCTACGCATGATCCGTTTATGTTCTTTAATACCGACTTTATGTAATAACGCAATGGCTTGTTTCTGACGCCAATGAAAACGCTGCCAAATTCGACCACTAAATGATGATGATGGAATAGCCTCTTCTAATTGTTCACCAATACGTTCAGAGGGATCAAGACAAGTTGATGGCTCTTGAAATATCATCGCGATTTCGCGGCTAACAATTTTACGACGTTGACGAGGGGATAATGCCAGTAAATCGACATCACCTAAACGCATTCGGTCAGCATTAACTCGCCAGTTATCTTTACATACACCTGCAATTGCTTTTGCTACTAAGCTTTTACCTGAGCCAGATTCTCCCACTAAACCACGAATTTCACTTTCGTTAATCGTAATACTCATGCGATCAACGGCTTTTACCATCCCTTGTGGCGTGTCAATTTCGATGGTTAAGTTACGTATATCAAGTAAAGGCATGTTAATCAATTCCCGCGTTAAGTGCTTGACGCATACCATCACCAACAAGGTTAATGACTAATACGCTAAACATAATCGCAAGCCCTGGCAGGGTAACTGTCCATGGCGCAAGATAAATAAGGTCAATCGAATCCCCAAGCATTGCACCCCATTCAGGTTGAGGTGCTTGTGCCCCTAAGCCTAAAAAGCCAAGTGCAGCAATATCCATAATCGCGACTGAAATGGCACGTGTCATTTCAGTGGTAATGGTAGTTAAAATGTTAGGTAATATCGAATTATAAAGAAGGTAAAAGTTATTTGCACCATCAAGACGAGCGGCAATAATATAGTCTTTAGCTACCTCAATGTGAACTGCGGTATAGACAGCACGAATGAACCGAGGAATTAAGGCCAGCCAAATGGCGAATAAAATGTGAGTTTCTCCTGGTCCCATATAGGCAACAACAATAATCGCGAGTAGCAATGATGGAATCGATAATACGGTATCTAATATATGATTAAGAAAACTCGATTTAAGGCCACTACTCATGCCCGCTAAAATACCAATTAGCAGTCCAATAATACTGGATGCAAATGCGATTAATAACGCATAACCAAAGGTTAATTGGCTGCCTATTAACAATCGCGATAAAATATCACGCCCGAGATCATCGGTACCAAAAAAGAACGAGACATGTCCTGAATTGTCCCATGATGGCGGCATCAGTAGTTCACCTACTTGCTCTACCGCAGAATAAGGGGCTAACCAGCGCGCATTAATGGTAATTAATAACAAGGCTAATAGACACCACAGGCCAAACATTGCTAATGAGTTAGCGCGAAAATTTTGCCATGAGCGTTCCCATTGGGTTGGGATAGTGGCTTCTTGGTAAACACTATTTGATGGCATACCATTCCTTTCTTACCAATGGATTAACAAGTGCGCCAATAACATCTGATAAGATATTGGCTAATAAAATAAAGCCGCCTACAGTAATAACCCCAGCTTGGATGGCGATATAGTTTTGTGCCGCAATAGCATTGAGTAACCAGCGACCAATACCGGGCCAGTTAAAAATAGATTCAGTCAACATCGCAAAGGTCATCATTGAGGCAAACTGCATTCCTAATTTTGGAATAATAGGTGGCAGCGCATTTTTCATACCATGGCGGCGTACAATCTCAAAGGTTGACAGGCCCTTGGTTTGAGCAACTTTGATGTAATTTTTGGTCATTACTTCGGCTATTGATGCACGTGTTAAACGAATAACCTCGGTTGTTGGGGCCATTGCTAGCACAATAGTCGGTAATATAAGGTGCTTAATTGCATCAAAGAAGGCTTCCATGCGGTAAGGCTTATCGGATAGTAGAATATCTACTAATGCAAAACCGGTAACATGGTTAAATTGGTATAATAAACTATAGCGCCCAGAAACAGGAAGCCATCCTAAGTTCAATGAAAACAATAAGATAAGCAACATTGCAAGCCAAAACAAAGGGATGGAATAACCTAATAATGTAATTGAACTAATGATGGTATCAATAGGGTAGCCTCGACGGACGCCGGCAATAGTACCTAACGGGATCCCAATCACTAAAGATAACAGAAAAGCAAAAAAACATAATTCTAATGTAGCAGGAAAGACTTTGAGTATCTCTGTACTCATCGGAATACCTGTCGAGCTAATACCTAAGTTACCTGAGAATAAATTTTGTAGGTAAATGAACCAACCTTGCCAAAAGGGTTCATAAGCCCATTGCAATTGGGTATCAAGTCTTAAAATGCTGAAACTGACAATGGTTAGAATGAGTAATGTAATAATAAATAGATTTAAGCGACGTATAATGTAGATAAACATACTTTACTCAGTCCGATAGACGCTGGAAAATGAATACGAGCCAAAAGGACTCATCTGTAGTCCGCCGAGTGTTTTATTGTGCGCTTGAAAACGCACACCATGAGCAAGAGGAATGATCGGCACTTGTTGATCAAGGATATCTTGTGCATGTTTGTAGTAGTTAACCCGTTGTTGGGTTTTATTAGTACGTAATGCTAACTCAAGTAAATTATCAAACTGAATATCACACCAATTAGCTACATTTAATCCCACATGCTTTGCATTACAAGACAGTAATGGACGCAAAAAATTATCAGGATCACCGTTATCGGCAATCCAACCTGCAAGCATCATATCGTACTTATTCATGTTATTGACACCTAAGCGACCGATATTATCTTGATGATAAATAATCACATTGATACCAATAGCTTTGAGATTAGCTTGAATCAGTTCTGCTGTTTTTTGTGGACTTGGGTTATAAGGTCGTGATTCTAAAGGAACCCACATCGTTAATATTTGATCAGTGTTATAGCCTGCTTGTTTAAGCAATGCCTTCGCTTTTTTAGGATTATAATTAATGGCTTTACTGTCATTATTATAAGCCCATGATGTTGGTGGCAATAAGCTTTTTGCTTTGGTTGCCGTGCCATAATAGACTGAATTAAGTAGTGTATTTCTGTTAATGGCGTAGCTGATAGCTTCTCGAACTTTGAGGTTGTTTAAGGGCTTTAGATCAGTATTTAATGCTAAAAATGATACGTTCATCCCAGTTTGTGCTAATAATTCATAATTATTATTGTCTGTGATCACTGGTAATTGACTGGCAACAGGCGAAGCTAAGACATCACATTCCGCGCTTAATAATTTGGTTAAATTGCCCATGCCTCGAGAAGAAATATCAAACACCACTTGTTCCATTGGCGCAGTACCTTGCCAATAACCTGTATGGTGCTTTAAACGAATAAGATCGTTAGGGATAAATTGATCAACATAAAAAGGTCCAGTCCCTATTGGGCGGCTATCCAATTTACCAATTTGGCCGGACTTTAATAATTGTTGACTATATTCAGCTGAATAAACAACAGCATAACTGGTGGCTAAATTAGATAAGAAAGAATTATCTGGGCGTCTTAATGTAAATTGAACCGTATGAGGATTCAGTGCTTTAATGCTCTCAACATCATTAGCAAATCCGAGACTTTCAAACCACGGATAGCGACCTCCAGAGATATGATGAAAAGGATTGTCGGGATTAATCACGCGCTCAAAACTGAATACAACATCATTAGCATTCATAGTACGTGTTGGCGTAAACCATGTGGTTGTTTGAAATTTCACGCCTTGGCGAAGAGTAAATGTATACACTAAACCGTCATCACTGATCGTCCAGCTTTTAGCGAGATCGGGTAGTGGTTTATAGCTAATGGGATCGAGTAATAGCAGACGGTCAAAAATTTGTGCCGAAAGGGTTTCTGCTGTTAGTCCACCGTCTGTTAACTGAGGATTAAGCGTTGTTGGTGTATCTTGACCACAATAGACAAACCCGCTTCGTAGGGTAATAGAATCTTTTGTTGGTTGTTTACAGCCACTAAAGGTTAATAAAACCAAACTAGCAATAAAAAGACGATAGTAAGCGCTCATATTTAATAGGCGTTATTTGAAATTAAGTTTTTAAATTTAACATTTTCCATCTCGCTCACCAAGTTATCCTGCTTGTTTTAAATTAAATTAGCGAAAAAGCGTCAATTATGTTGAATAGTAGTCTCAATTTGGTTGATTAATCACCATTAACATTGATGTCATATTTGCGAATTAATCCCCTTAGTTGATGGTAACTAAGGTTTAATAATTCGGCTGCTTTTGTTTGATTAAATTTAGCGAATGTTAAAGATTGTTTAATCCATATAATTTCTTGTTGTTGCAGTTGTTGGCGTAAATCTATAGGGAATGTCAATGTCGCCGTATCTTGTTTTTGTAATTGTACAATTGTCTGGGGCTGGGACAGAGATGGTTGAGTAGTTGCTATGTCAAGTTGCTCCCACGGCGTCGTAAAGGGGTCAATAATAATGGTATCTATAGCTTCATTTTCTATCGCATGACGAAATATCGAGCGTTCAACAACATTTTTTAATTCACGAATATTACCCGGCCATGTGTAGTTTAATAATTGTTGCTGGGCGTGATAACTAAAACCGGCAAAATAACTAAAGTTCATTTCACGACACATTCGAATCGCATAATGTTCGGCTAATGGTAAAATATCATCAGCCCGTGCTCTAAGTGGTGGTAAATGGATCACTTCAAACGCTAATCTATCTAATAAATCGGCTCTAAATTTTCCGTCTACGGCAAGCTGTGGTAAGTTTTGATTGGTGGCACAGATGAGTCGAACATTGGCTTGGCAGCTTTTATTGCCACCAACACGTTCATATTCACCGTATTCAATCACACGTAAGAGTTTTTCTTGAACGCCCATCGGTGCCGTTGCAAGTTCATCTAAAAAAAGTGTGCCATTTTCAGCACGTTCAAATCGCCCCTGATGTCGACCTTTTGCGCCTGTAAATGCGCCAGCTTCATGGCCAAACAGTTCAGAATCAATAACGCCTTCACTTAATGCTGCGCAATTTAAGCTAACAAGAGGTTGATCCCATCGGGTTGATAGATAGTGAATACGTTGTGCAATTAGTTCTTTACCTGTACCGCGTTCCCCTAAAATAAGCACGGGACGATTAAGTGTTGCTAACCGTGATGCGTGATCAAGTACGGCTAAAAAAACGTCTGATTCACCGATTAAATTTTCGGTTTTTCTCATTGGTCAATCTCACTAAAAGTTGGTTATATTCACTATATCATTGTTGGTTAATATACGGTGATATTTATTTAATTATTGTAAAACAGTCACTTAAAAGTTGGCACGCAAGTTGATATGTATATAGAAGAATTGCACCTCACATGACAATATATTGTGAGTTTGATGATATAAACCGTTTATTGTGTGAAATCCAATGCGGTTGACTAAGGAGTTTTATTATGGGTATTTTTTCTCGTTTTGCTGATATCGTAAATGCTAATGTCAATTCATTATTAGATAAAGCAGAAGATCCGCAAAAATTGATTCGTCTTATCATTCAAGAAATGGAAGATACATTGGTTGAAGTGCGTACTTCATCAGCGCGTGCATTAGCAGATAAAAAAGAGCTGCGTCGCCGTATTACAGCAATTGAAACACAATCAACAGATTGGCAACAAAAAGCCAGTTTAGCGATTCAAAAAGGCCGTGAAGATCTTGCTCGTGCCGCATTAATTGAAAAACAAAAGTTAGTTGATGTTGCGTTAACATTAAATGAAGAATATAAGTTAGTTGATGAAACGATTGAGAAATTATCGTTAGAAGTGGCTGAACTTGAGCGTAAATTATTAGAAACTCGTGCTCGTCAGCAAGCGTTAGTGACGCGTCATAAAGCTGCCGACACGCGCCGAGATGTACGTCGTCAACTTGATACCAGTAAAGTTGATGAAGCAATGTCGAAGTTTGAACAATACGAGCGTCGTATTGATGAAATGGAAGCAGAAGCGGATAGCTATAGTTTTGGTCGTGGAAAAAGCTTAGAGTCAGAATTTGCAGATCTTCAAGCACAAGACGATATTGAAAAAGAGCTTGAGAGTCTAAAAGCAAGCATGAATAATAAACAACAGTAATTGTAAGGTATTGCCTTTTCAATAATAGAAAAACAATAATAATGCTATTACCTTTGCGTGAAAGGAGAACAACAAATGTCGATGGGTTTTATTAGTATTCCGTTAGTGGTGTTTATGATTATTGTGGCGCCATTGTGGTTGATTCTTCATTACCGCAGTAAGCATAAATCAGGTGAGGGATTATCTGGTGAGGATCATCAAAAGTTAGAAACCTTAGTGGCACGCGCAGAGGTGATGCAAGAGCGAATTGTTACGCTTGAGCGAATTCTAGATGCTGATGTACCACAATGGAGGCAGAAATAGTGCGTAAAACATTATTCCGTGATCCTAAAAATGGTAAATTAGGCGGTGTTTGTGCAGGTTTAGCTGAATATTTCGGTGTTGAAATTTGGTTGATGCGTATCTTGGCTGTTACGGCTTTTTTATTAGGTGTTGGTTTTTTTGCAACTGTGGCTTATATCGCAGCGTGGTTAATTTTAGACAAAATGCCACCGCAACGGAAAGAACAACAGCATCAATATACCGAACATAACGTCAAGCAAAAACCATGGCAAACAGGGCAATCAGCGCAACAAATTTTACATAATGTTGAAACTGAACTTGGGCGTAGTGAAGCTAAAATTCAAAAAATGGAAGCTTATGTAACATCTTCTGCCTTTAAAGTTGATCGTGAATTTAATAAACTTTAGCGTAGAAATCTAAAGTGCTTGATATTATTTCGTAGATTAAGTTGATAAATACTATCAAGATGAAGCAGGTACTGATGATATCAGGCCTGCTTTTTTGTGGTTGGTTATAAAACCATATCGATGAATAGGGAACCGTGATGAATCGAATTAGCAATGAAGTGAATAAATGGGTTAACCGCAGCCTTGATCGCCATGTGCGTCTTGCGGTAACCGGTTTATCTCGCGCAGGAAAAACGGCCTTTATTACCTCACTGATTAACCAGTTATTACACGTCAGTACTAATCCTCGATTACCGATGTTTTCAGCGGTAAGAGAAGGCTATTTATTAGGTTCAAAAAGAGTACCTCAGCTGGATATGCATGTCCCTAAATTTGGCTATGATGATGGTATGAATGCGTTATTATCGGCTCCACCATCATGGCCTCAGCCAACCAGTGATGTTAGTCAAACGCGATTAGCATTGCGCTTTAAACCGCAAAAAGGGGCCTTGAAATTATTTCAAGATACGGCGACGTTGTATCTCGATATTATTGATTACCCTGGTGAGTGGTTATTAGATTTACCCTTACTTGACCTTGATTTTATGAATTGGTCGAAGCAACAAGCACAAGCATTAAAAGGTCAGCGGTTAGCATTAGCACAATCATGGTTATCAATGGGGGAGCTGTTTGATCCTTTTGCTCCTGCTGATGAAGCCTTGATTGAAACGATTTCTGCTTCGTTTACGGATTATTTACATCAATGTAAGGCCGAAGGTGGTTTACATTGGGTTCAGCCGGGGCGGTTTGTATTACCAGGGGAATTAGCGGGCGCGCCCGTATTACAGTTCTTTCCGATGGTCTGGACCAATAAATATACTGAGCAACAACTAGCAACAGCCACTGATGATAGTAACTTTGGGATGCTAAAAAAACGTTATAAGTATTATCAGCAACATGTCGTGAAAGCTTTTTATCGTGATCATTTCTCTAAGTTTGATCGACAAATTGTGCTGGTTGATTGCTTACAACCATTAAATGCAGGTCATGAGTCGTTTAATGATATGCGCCAAGCATTAGATCAATTGATGCAAAGTTTTAAATATGGTCGTAGTTCAATGTTACGACGGTTATTTGCACCACGGATTGATAAAGTGTTGTTTGCCGCGACAAAAGCGGATCATATAACCCCAGAGCAACACCCAAACTTAGTTGGCTTATTACAGCAATTGGTTAATGAAGCATGGCAAACTGCCTCGTTTGAAGGTATTAGCATGGATTGTGTTAGCTTGGCATCGATTCAAGCGAGTGAGCCTGGTTTTGTGAATTACCAAGGTAAACAAGTACCCGCATTACGTGGTACGGATATTTCTGGTAATGCACAAACTTTCTTTCCTGGTGATGTGCCGCGACGATTACCCAATCAAGATTTTTGGGATAAAAATGGATTCGATTTCATTAATTTACGCCCTTTACCACAACAAATAGATGAACCGTTACCGCATATTCGAATGGATAAAGCATTGGAATATCTTTTGGGAGATAAATTGCAATGACAGAGCCATTAAAAGCAAAAATAGTGTTTGATGAGGTTCAACAGCCGTTAAATGATCAACAACCGGATTTAACGATAAAAATGAACTTTGAACAACAAAGCGAATTTTTGCCTGATACAGTTGAGAGTACTGAAGTTGAGAGCGAACAAACGCTAGAACAAATTTTAGCCGCTAAGCCTAAACGTCGTTATCGTTGGTTCAAAGGGTTATTGGTTGCTGGTGCTGCTATGGTTGGCTGGCAAACCGTGGATCATGTCACAACAGCTTATCAAACCAGTAATTGGCTATCGTTAGGGTGGAGTGCCATTGTTGCAGGTATTGCTGTGGCGGGTATTGGTGCGTTAGGACGTGAGTTTATTAATTTACGCCGTTTAAAACAACGTCAAACTGAACGTGAGCAAGCGCAGTTATTATTAGTGGCTGATGGTATTGGGGCTGGTAAAGCTTTTTGCGTTAAATTAGCTAAATTAAGCCAAATTCCAACCGATAATCATGGTTATGATCGTTGGCTCCATGCATTAGCTGCAACCCATAATGATCGAGAAGTGTTGGCGCTTTATGATCAAATGGTGGTGAGTCAACAAGATAAATTAGCCCGACAGTTAGTGGCAAAATATTCTAGTGAAGCGGCATTAATGGTGGCATTGAGTCCGTTAGCGGTGGCTGATATGTTGTTAGTTGCTTGGCGTAATTTTCGTTTAATTGAACAAATTTCAGCAGTGTATGGTATTGAACTTAGTTATTGGTCACGGATTAAATTAGTCAAACTAGTGCTCGCGAATATGGCATTTGCTGGTGCATCTGAAGTGATTGCCGATTTAGGGATGGATATGTTGTCGATGGATCTTGCTGGAAGAATGTCAACCCGAGTAGCCCAAGGTGTTGGGGTCGGTTTATTAACAGGTCGATTAGGACTTAAAGCGATTAACCTTATGCGTCCATTACCATGGATGGAGGGTGAACAGCCTAAATTGAGTGAAATTCGTCGCGACCTATTAAGTCAATTAGGTAAGCAAGATAAGCGCTAACGATTGAATTAATACACAATAAAAAAGAGAACTTCGGTTCTCTTTTTTATTGTCGATAATATTTCTTTTTATATTTAATCTATGTATATGCGATCTCGTGGCTTGACTCATTAATGGGTTAGTCGCACACTGACACAACTGTCAGGAATAGTTGACAGTATTCACTTATGGATACTTTTAATTGTGTGGATTAAGTCTCTCAGGGGTAAAGCTTAACACCATGATTAATATTGGTATTGTTCAAGATTGTCCTAAATGGATAACTGTAATTAATTATACACAGAAGATAAATAACAATAAGGTGTAAACAATGAGATTACAGGTGTTTTGCGAAGATAGAGTAGGTATGACTCGTGAATTATTGGATATTTTAACGAGTCAAGATATTGATCTTCGTGGGATTGAAATTGATCGTATTGGTATTATTTATTTAAATTGTCCAGAAGTTGAGTTTGAGCAATTTAGTCAATTAATGTCACAGATTCGGCAGTTAGATGGCGTTACTGATGTGCGTAAAATTCAATTTATGCCTAGTGAACGCGAACATACCGAGTTATCTGCTTTATTACAGACGTTACCTGATCCATTTTTTACCATTAATTTAAATGGTAAAGTGGATTTTGCAAATCAAGCTGCTGAACAATTAATGGGTTATCAAAGTGACGACTTATTCAATGAAAATATTCATTCTTTACTTGGGTTCAATTTTTCTCGCTGGTTAGATAAAGATCAGGCGAAAAAACACAGTGAGATTGTAGTGATTTCGGGGCTAGATTATCAAATGGATATTATGCCAGTATTTGTAAGTGATGATGCACCTGAGCCTGTACTTGTTAGTGCTTTAATTTTATTGAAATCACTTTCTGAAGCTAAAATGCCGATGGTTATGCGTAGTATTCATGGTGACAGTGGTTTTGAGCATTTTATTGGTCATTCATCGCGGTTTAAGCACTTACTTGGCCAAGCAAAAAAGCTCGCATTGCTTGATGCACCGTTGCTTATTCAAGGCGAAACGGGGACGGGTAAAGAGATGTTAGCCCGAGCTTGTCATCAACGCTCAGTACATCGTGATAAGCCATTTTTAGTGGTTAATTGTATATCTATGCCGGATAATGCGGTAGAAACAGAGTTGTTTGGTTGCATTGGAAGTGTCAGTGAATCGGCTAAAAAAGGTATTTTTGAACAAGCGGCTGGTGGTACTGTTTTTCTGTATGAAATTGGTGAAATGTCAAAGCACTTACAGATTAAATTATTACGCTTTTTACAAGATGGTACTTTCCGTCGTGTAGGTAAAGAAGCGGAAATAAAAGTATCGGTACGGGTAATTTGTTCTACTCAAAAGAGATTACTTGATTTGGTTGCTGATGGCGCGTTTCGTGAGGATCTTTACTATCGCCTTAATGTGCTGGCTTTAGTGGTACCACCATTGCGAGAGCGTGCCGCCGATATTGTACCGTTAGCTGAATTATTCTTAACACAATTTTCTCAAGAGCTATACCAACCTAAACCTATATTATCTGAAGAATTAGCGCTTGCCCTTAAGCAATATGCTTGGCCTGGAAATATTCGTCAATTACGTAATGTTTTATTTCGTGCAATGACACAGGTAGAAGGGGCTGAAATGACGTCTGCTTATGTGCAATTACCCGAAAATGAATCGACGACTGTTCTTAGTGAAGAAATATTAACCGGTTCGTTAGATGAAATAATGAAACGTTATGAATCAGGCATTTTATCTAATTTATATCAGAGCTATCCATCAACCCGTAAACTCGCTAAACGGTTAGGGGTTTCTCATACCGCGGTGGCGAATAAGCTTCGTGAATATGGGCTTAGCAAACGTAACTGATCCTTAAGCGTAAAATAAAAGAGATAGCCATTATTGCTATCTCTTTATTTTTTATAACAAACAATAAAGCTATGGAATTAGTATTCGTCGTTTTGATGCTCTTCCAACAAGATAGTATCACCAGCTTCTAAGGCTAATAATAGTGCAACGATTTCTTCACCATAACGATAGCCGCATAATGAATTATGGCTATTTAATACTCGGTGGCAAGGGATCACAATGGGAATAGGGTTAACATTTTTAGCTATACCTATTGCTTGGGTTGCTTTGGTATTGCCAATATTTGCGGCTATTTGTTCGTAGGTAACTATTTCGCCATAAGGAACATCAGCAATGGCATGCCATATTTGCTGTTGAAATAGGGTGCCTTGAGGAGCGAGAGGAAAAGTGAATTTTTTTCGGGAGCCGATGAGGTATTCTTTGAGTTGTCTAATGAAGGGAGCCATAAACTCGGGGTTATGCTGCCATATTTCATTAGGGCTATAACTGGGACTCATAATCGATAGTTGTCGAAGACCTTGATGATCGGCCAGCAACATAATATTTCCCAGTTCTGTTTCAATACAATCGTAATACATCAATCACTCACTAAAGGCGTAATAATTAATAACATTGACTGCCGAAGAGTAACAGACAACGCTATGCTAATATATCGAATATTGAATGTGGCTTGTATTCAATATCATGTAAACTCATAAAATGTGCGTTATATCAATTAACACTGTCATATCGAGGTCGTACTTGTTTCATTCAATTATACATCGCTCATCAACTATTATACTTGATGATATAAAAATTCGCTTGATTGAAGCGCGAGATGCGGAACAAATTTCAGCATACTATCAACGTAACCGTCATTTTCTTGCGCCTTGGGAGCCATTACGGCATGAGGCTTTTTTTAGCCTTGCGGGTTGGCAACAACGTTTAGAACAAATAGCGACCCTACATCGTCATGAGATGGCTTTTTATTTTGTTATCGAGCATCGTGAAACGAACGCTATTATTGGCGTGATTAATTTTAGTAATTTAGTGAAGTCACCCTTTTACGCCTGCCATGTCGGTTATTCATTAGATCAAGAGCATCAGGGCAAAGCGGTGATGCGTCGTGCGCTAACGGCGGTATGTGAGTGGATCTTTATCGATAAACATTTTCACCGCGTTATGGCCGCGTATATGCCACATAATAATAAAAGTGGCGGTGTATTAACGGCGGTTGGTTTTGAGCAAGAAGGGTTAGCAAAAGATTATTTATTGATCAATGGTCAATGGCAAGATCATATTTTAACATCGTTAGTGAACCCTAATTGGTCACTGCCGATAAACTGAGTCTGTTTTAAAACCGAAAAAGGCTGAGAATACGATCTCAGCCTTTGTTATTCATTGTTTTTATTGCTATTAATGATACGTGTATAACGGCGCAGTTAAGAATTAATCAACCGTTAAAATACGCATATTATTGGTTGATCCCACCGTATCCATTTTATCACCTTGGGTGATAATGGTTAAATCGCCAGCTTGTACATATCCTGCTTCTTTTAGCACATTCAGAGCATGTTTTGCCGCTTCTAAACCTGCGTCACTATCACGATCAAAAAAGACGGGAGTAACGCCGCGATATAATGAAGCTTGGTTCAATGTCGTTTTATTTCTTGATAACGCAAAAATAGGCAATCCTGATGAAATACGAGACATTAAGCGGGGTGTACGGCCGGATTCTGTCATCACGACAATCGCTTTAATGCCCACCATATGATTAGCGGCATACATGGTTGCCATTGCAATAGTTTCTTCAGGATTTGAGAATTTACGATCTAAACGGTGATTGGAAATATTAATACTCGGTTCTTTTTCAGCGCCAAGACAAACACTCGCCATTATTGTCACGGTTTCAACAGGGAAATTACCTGCTGCTGTTTCTGCCGATAACATTACCGCATCAGTACCGTCTAATACCGCATTAGCAACGTCCATCACCTCAGCTCGCGTTGGCATTGGGCTAGTGATCATTGATTCCATCATTTGAGTTGCAGTGATAACGGTACGGTCTAAGCTACGTGCACGACGGATCAGCTTTTTTTGTACGCCAACAAGCTCAGGATCGCCAATCTCAACCCCTAAATCACCTCGGGCAACCATCACTACATCAGATGCTAGAATAATGTCATCCATCGTTTCAGTGGTTGCAACCGTTTCTGCTCGCTCTACTTTGGCGACTAATTTTGCTGTTAATCCCGCCTCTGTTGCTAATTGACGGGCGTAATGCATATCTGCACCATTGCGAGGAAAAGAAACTGCGAGGTAATCAACCTTCATGGCTGCGGCTGTAATAATGTCTGCTTTATCTTTTGCTGTTAATGCTGCCGCAGATAAGCCACCGCCTTTTTTATTTATGCCCTTGTTATTAGATAAAGGGCCAGCAACGGTAACGATAGTATGTACTTTATTGCCCGTTACTTCAGTAACTTGTAGTTGAACTCGACCATCATCAAGTAACAACACATCGCCTTTAATAACATCATTTGGCAGTTCTTTATAGTCAAGACCAACAGCATCTTGGTGACCTTCACCTTTGGGTAAGTCACTATCAAGCGTAAAGGTATCACCAATATTGAGCTGAATTTTACCTTCTTTAAAGGTTGATACACGAATTTTAGGGCCTTGAAGATCACCTAAAATCGCGACATGTTTACCTAAACGAGCTGCTATTTCTCGTACTTGTTGGGTGCGAAGGATATGATCTTCTGGGCTGCCATGGGAAAAGTTCATTCGAACCACATCAGCACCCGCAGCAATGATTTTTTCTAGGTTATTATCGCGATCAGTTGCAGGTCCAAGGGTGGTAACAATTTTAGTACGTCTTAGTTGTTCTGACATTATAAACTCCATGTAAATAAACGGACTTAATTTATCCAATATGTTCGCAGTATATAAATGGCTTTATACTGAATAAACAAGGCGGTGTATATGAGTACGGTTTAGTAATTTAAGATAAGAGTATGGTAGTTATTATCACATAAGGTGGGTAACTATGAGTGTGCAATAATCTTGATAGCGAAGCCGAAGCCTCGCTTAATGTTAGTTATTACAGCAAATGATATTCTTTAGAAAAACGGGAGTCTTTGAGTGAGTCTTTGACTCGTTTTAGATTATCACGAAAACTGGATCCGCGACGTAGTGTAAAGCCTGTTGCGAGAACATCAATCACTGTCATTTGTACAACGCGACTTGCCATTGGCATATAAATATCGGTATCTTCAGGAATATCAAGGCAAATCGACAATGAACATTCACGTTCTAATGGTGAATGCTTTGCGGTAATACCAATGACTGTCGCGCCATTTTCACGCGCCATTTGTGCGATTTCAACCAGACTTTTCGTACGCCCAGTGTGTGAAATAACTACCACAACATCACCATCACTGCAATTAATCACACTCATGCGTTGCATAATAATGTCATCAAAACACACAATCGGGATATTAAATCGAAAGAACTTATTTTGAGCATCATGCGCGACTGAAGCGGATGCACCTAGACCAAAAAAGGATATTTTTTTTGCTTGGGTGAGTAAATCAACAGCACGATTAATTTGCATAGGGTCGATGCTATTTTTAGCAACATCTAAGCAAGCCATGGTCGATTCAAATATTTTTGCAGTGTAGGCATCAGGACCATCATTTTCTTCGACATTACGATTTACATAAGGGGTACCATTTGCCAAACTTTGGGCTAAATGTAATTTAAAGTCAGGAAAGCCTTTGGTATCAAGTCGACGACAAAAACGGTTAACAGTCGGTTCACTCACATCGGCCATTTTAGCTAATGTTGCAATGCTTGAGTGAATCGCTGTTTGTGGCGAGGCTATAATAACTTCCGCTACTTTACGTTCAGATTTGCTGAAGTGTTCTAAGTTATTTTGTATTTTTTCTATGGTATTCATAGTTATTTATGCACTTCGTTATTGAATTTCATTTGTAGCATTCTTGTCATCAAGTTGCCCATATAATGAAACTATACTACTTAACTATTAACATGTTCTAGCTATTAACCGTGTTTTTTAGGGCGTTTTTATTAGATTTTGATCGCGATCGACTTTTTATTTTCAGAATTGAAATTTATAAAACAAATAATGTTATTTTTTGTTGTTTTATTTTACCAGTTATAAGTATTTGTTTTATAAATAAAGCGTTATTTTAAGCAATGAAATAAATAAGCATGATTCTATTGTGTAGGTTTTTAATTAAAGTAATTAAATGACAAGTTTGATTAAATGTAGATATAAATAAAAAGGAATATCAATGAACGTTAGTATTTGTGGCTGTGGATGGCTCGGATTACCGTTAGCATTATCATTAAAAAGCCAAGCGATTGAAGTATGGGGTTCTAAAACAACCATTGAGGGGGCAAATGTATTACAACAACAAGGTATTAATAGCTGTTTATTAACTCTGCCACTGATTGGGGATATTGATCCAGCAATAGTCCAATTTTTAACAACGGATGTACTGATAATTGCGATTCCACCGGGACGAAAAAATCTTGATCCACAGGATCATATTGAAAAGGTAATGTCATTAGCAACCGCAGCAAAGAAAGCAGGGTGTCAGCGGATTATTTTTATTAGTACTACTTCTGTATATGACCCATTGCAAGGGGAGGTATTAGAAACAACCCCGGTTAATCCTAGTTCGGCTTCTGGGCAATTACATTACGCATTAGAACAGCAGTTACGTCAGCAATGGCAACAACAACTGACAGTGTTACGTTTATCTGGATTAATTGGACCACAACGGCATCCTGTGACGTTTTTATCTGGTCGTCGACAGTTGAGTGCAGCTAAACAGCCTGTAAATCTAGTACATCTTGATGATTGTATTGGTGTGATCTCTGCCATTATTAAGCAGCATCCTTCAATGCCTATTATGCATTTAGCGGCAAGTACCCATCCTACTCGCGAGCAATATTATACAGCGATGGCGATAAAGTTACAGTTGCCACTTCCTGAGTTTGGTAATGATGATAATGGTATTAATGGTAAGGAAATCAATTCAAATCAGACAATTAGACATTTAGGTATTGTGTTACAGCATGATGATTTGCTGCAAGGCACGCCGCAGATTCGCTAAAAAAAGCAAAAAAAAACGCTGAAATAAATATTTCAGCGTAAACAAAAAATACAATTAGGATTTAAAGCAGTAGTAGCAATTTGAATTACAGATGTTATGTTTGACGGCCTGAAAAACAAAATAAGCATCTATAATTCCAATTCTTATATAATCAGACTGCACGATAATGAAAGAGTTCAATTTAATATAAAAAAGATGTCATTATTTTATTGAAGGTTGCTGTTTACTTCTCTTACATCGATGTCTGATAGAGCAGATGCCATGATTGTAGATAAAAAAATCCCGCTGACAAATATCAGCGGGATGGAGATTATCCAAAAAAAATACAATTAGGATTTAAAGCAGTAGTAGCAATTTGAATTACAGATGTTGTGTTTGACGGCCTGAAAAACAAAATAAGCATCTATAATTCCAATTCTTATATAATCAGACTGCACGTTAATGAAAGAGTTCAATTTAATATAAAAAAGATGTCACTATTTTATTGAAGGTTGCTGTTTACTTCTCTTACATCGATGTCTGATAGAGCAGATGCCATGATTGTAGATAAAAAAAATCCCGCTGACAAATATCAGCGGGATGGAGATTATCCAAAAAAATACAATTAGGATTTAAAGCAGTAGTAAATTAAACATTTCATAAAAGGCATTATTGCAGTGCAAAATAACCATTTATCAAATTGAATACTTATATAAGACTTACAATATTTGTAAAGGTTCCTAAAATAATTGTTTTTTTTACTTTAAAATGAGTATATTTATAACATTATGATTTAATTCATTTTTATTTTTTGTGTTGAATGTTTTAAGATCATTATATTATGCTGTTGCTTTTTTTGTGCGAGTTTGCATTACATTTGGTTCCGTTTGTGATTGCTTCTTTGGGTTTTTCGTGAAAAGAGAGAACACAAACGCGATAGCCATAATAATCGTTGAGTAGAAATAAGCTAATTGGTAATTACCTGTAGTGTCAACAGCACTTGCTGCAATGACAGGACCAATAAAACCACTAACGCCCCACGCGGTGTAAACCACACCATAGTTTGTACCATAGTTTTTGAGACCGTAGAAACCAGCAGTGAGTGATGGGAATACCGCAGGTAATGTACCATAGCATAGCCCCGCAATCGCCATACCAATAATTAGACTAATATGAGTACTGTAATGAGGGAACAACAGCATATTGGTAATCGATAGCACAAATGATAATGATAATGTTTTTAAGCCACCAATTTTATCGCAAAGCATACCCGCTAAAACACGGCCAGATGTGTTAAACAACGCTAAGATAACAACAAGATGTGCGGCGTCTGTCATATCTGCTTGTATTGCTGCGATTGACGTAATGTTACCGATGATCATCAAACCTGTTGATGACGCACATAGGTACATAATCCAAAGATTATAGAACTGTGATGTTTTAAGCATTGATGTCCAACACATTTCTGTTTGTGGAATAATTACTTCTTTTTCTGTTTTCTTTACTGCTGATGCTGAAGAAACAGGTACATAGTTTTCAGATGGATTAGTGATCGTAAATGCAAGTGGTGTTGCAATACACAATAAGGCAACGCCTAGAATATTAAAGCTATAATTAATACCATAGCTCGCAATTAATGATGTGATCAGTGGTGCTAGATAAACGCCCGCTAAGCCAAATCCCGCAGTGATTAAACCATTGACTAAGCCACGTTTTGACGGATGAAACCATTTCATTGCCGCTGGACTTAAACAAGCATAACTAAACCCAATACCGCCACCCGCTAAAATGCCAAAAGTAAAGATCAGTTGTGTGGAATTTGTTATATAACCTGATGCGATAAGGCCTAAACCTGCGAAAATAGTACCTGTAATTAATACTAGTTTAGGACCAAATTTGTCTTGCAGAATACCAGCTAAAAGAAGAGTTATAGAAAATGTAATTATAGCAACAGTATATGGAAGTGAAGCTTCAGAATTTGTCCAACCTAGATTAATAACAAGTGCTTTTTTAAATACACTCCAAGTAAATAAGATACCAATACATAAATTAATACAAAAGCCAGCAATAAGAATTTGTTTTGCTCTGTCAAACATGAAGTTTCTCTCTAATAATACTTATATGCTGGATGGTCATATAAATAGTTTGGCATAATATTAATTTGAAAATAAATATTACATGATTATTCTGTGAGGGGATTTTAATGATAATAATAATATTAGCAAGCTAAGTGATGAATAAAAAGTAATTAAATTAAACCTTTGATTTTAAATGTTTTTATTTAATTTTTCCAGTATAGGTAAACGTAATAAAAATAGTATTTGTATTATGTATTACAAATCAATTATAGATATTTTTTAATGTTTAAAATATATCTATAATTGATTTTAAGGCTAATTAATAGAACTAAAAATAACGGCATTTAAATAAGCATGTTATTTAAAAGTATATTTATAAGTAGGATTTAAAACTAAAAAATGAATGGTTTTTTGTAAATAAAAAATATCATTTACGGGTATTTACATTTGTAATAATAGGTTTCTATTTATATCTTTTGGTATTTGTTTACTAATAAGATAAGTCGTGATGTGAATAGGAATGGCGGCGATTAAAAGGATGGAAAATAGATGATAGATAAAGAAAAACCTACCTCAATGAACGAAGTAGGTTACGAAGAATATTCTTCAAGAAAAAAGCAGTAGTTTTTGTAAGACAAATTTTTTTATTATTGGTTCCTATAAAGAGGAAAATAAGTTTGATTGTCTTTGATTCAGTGACTCATGATGTGATTAACCGTGTCTTTCTTGTTATTTATTAAGAAATACAACACTGAATGGATATTTTATAGTGTGATGTAACTGGGTTGTTAAATTATGTTGTGTTATATATTATTTAAACAAGCATTTTATTCTAATGATAGATGTGATTTATCGGTCTATTTCTTATTAATTGGCTATCAAAATATTTCGTGACAAATATCTGAAATCAGTACACCACATAGTCATTGAATCACAAAAGGATATGCATTATGAGCTCGTTATCAACCATGCGTAAACGTTATGTAAGTGATCCTGTTTTTAGACGGTTTAAAACATTATTACCGCCACTGTCTAATACTGAAAAAGAAGCAATGGAAGCGGGTAGTGTGTGGTGGGATGGTGAGTTATTTGGTGGGGCTCCACAATGGCAAACATTGCTTGATTACCCTAAGCCGACATTGACGCAAGAAGAACAACATTTTATTGATACAACATTGCAGACCTTATTAGCAATGTTAAATGATTATCAAATTGTGCAGCAACAAAAAGATTTACCCGCTGAAGTTTGGCAATTTTTACGTAATGAAAAATTCTTTGCGTTAATTATCAGTAAACAATATGGCGGCCTTAATTTTTCAGCCCATGCTAATTCAACGATTGTGGCACAAATAGCGACCCGCAGTTTAAGTGCCGCAGTTTGTGTGATGGTGCCAAATTCACTTGGTCCCGGTGAATTACTTACCCATTACGGTACACCACAACAAAAAGAATATTGGTTACCTCGACTCGCTAATGGAGAAGATATTCCTTGTTTTGCATTAACAGGTCCAGAAGCAGGATCTGACGCTGGCAGCATTTCTGATGAGGGAATAGTTTGTTATGGGGAATATGATGGTGAGCAAGTTCTCGGCTTAAACCTCACATGGAATAAGCGTTATATTACGCTAGCACCTGTTGCGACGGTGCTTGGGTTGGCATTTAAAATGAAAGATCCCCAAGGTTTACTTGGCGATAAAGTCGATTTAGGTATTACTTGTGCGTTGATTCCGGCTGATCATGCTGGCGTTGATATTGGTGAGCGGCATGATCCACTTAATATGGCATTTATGAACGGTCCTACGCGCGGTCATAATGTGTTTATTCCATTAGACTGGATCATTGGCGGCCAAGATTATGCAGGAAAAGGCTGGCGAATGCTGGTGGAGTGTTTATCTGCGGGACGAGGCATATCATTGCCTGCTTTAGGAACGGCTGTTGGGCACTTAGCTGCCAAAACAACGGGAGCCTATGCTGTTGTACGTAAACAGTTTGGTATGCCGATTGGTGATTTTGAAGGGGTAGCACAAGCATTAGGTCGTATTGGTGGCTTTACTTATATGCTAGAAGCGGCTCGAACATTGACAACAACGGCATTAGATATGGGGCAAACACCAGGCATTGTGACAGCCATTGCTAAATACCATATGACAGAGATGTCTCGAACCGTTTTAAATGATGCGATGGATGTGCATGCTGGACGGGCTATTCAATTAGGGCCAATGAATTATTTGGGTCATCATTATTTTGGTATTCCAGTAGCAATAACCGTTGAGGGAGCAAATATAATCACCCGTAATTTAATGATCTTTGGTCAAGGCGCAACACGGTGTCATCCTTATGTACTTGATGAAATGGCAGCAGCAGCTAACCCAGATTCAGATCAAGGTCTGAACGATTTTGATAGCTTGTTGATGCAGCATATTGGTTTTGCGACCCGTAATGTAACCAAGTCGTTGTTAAACGCGGTGAGTGGCAGTTGTTTTAATCGAGCTCCTATTCGTGGAGAAATACGTCATTACTATCGCCATTTAAGCCGTATGTCAAAAGCGCTTGCCGTTTGTGCGGATATATCAATGTTGAGCTTAGGCGGTGAATTAAAACGTCGAGAGTTATTATCTGCTCGCTTAGGTGATGTGCTTAGTTATTTATATTTAGCGTCAGCAACATTGAAACGATTTGAAGACCAAGGTCGTCAGCAGCAAGATCTACCGCTAGTTGATTATGCATTACAGCATTGTTTGCATCAATGTGGCGTCGCATTTGATGAAGTGTTTACGAATTTTCCTCGTAAAGGGGTTGGACGCACATTACGATTATTAACATTTCCTTTAGGTATACATTATTCGGCACCTAAAGATGAAATTAGTATCAGTATTGCAGCATTATTAATGACACCGAGTGTACATCGCGATCGATTAACACATTTATGTTATGTCGGCGATAGAGAGGATGATCCCGTAGCAATTATGGAACGCGCATTTATTGCCGTGCATGAGATCAAACCTTTAGAGCGCAAATTAATGCAAGCAACACGCAATGGTGAGATCCCACGCAAAGCTTTATTAAATAAGAAGTTACAGTTAGCGTTGGATGCGGGAGTGGTCACAGAAGAGGAGGTAAAAAAAATAGAGAATGCTGAGCAACTAAGGCAGAAAGCGATTCAAGTCGATCATTTCTGTGCTAGCCATTTTAATAACTAAGTTTGCTACCAGGGAAGGCAGCTTAGGGTACTTAGTCTTTGATATATAAACCTGGATTCTCCCGTGTGCCACGCAAATGCGTGGCACTTTTTTTGACCAAAATTTAGCGTAACACCTCCAACCACTACGATTTTTGTTCATTTAGGACATAAATTTAATGCGTATCTGCCATTAACCTTTTATCCTATTCATAATTATGTAAGGGAAGCTGAAAATGATCATCAAACCTAAAACTCGTGGATTTATTTGTACAACAACGCATCCCGTTGGTTGTGAAGATAACGTAAAGCAGCAAATTGCTTACACTAAAGCTCAAGGTCCAATTGTAAATGCACCAAAGCGTGTCTTGGTTGTAGGGTCTTCTAGTGGTTACGGCTTGTCATCACGTATTGCTGCGGCATTCGGTGGCAGTGCTGCAACAATTGGTGTTTTCTTTGAAAAACCAGGTACAGAGAAAAAACCAGGTACTGCAGGTTGGTATAACTCAGCAGCATTTGACAAGTTTGCTAAAGCTGAAGGTCTTTACTCAAAAAGTCTAAATGGTGATGCGTTCTCTAACGAAGCAAAACAAAAAGTAGTTGATTTGATTAAACAAGATCTTGGTCAAATTGATATGGTTATTTACTCACTGGCATCACCAGTACGTAAATTGCCAGAGACTGGTGAAGTGATTCGTTCATGCCTAAAACCGATGGGTGAAACGTACACAACAACAGCCGTTGATACCAATAAAAACGTATTAATTGAAACCAGTATTGAACCTGCAACAGAACAAGAAGTTGAAGACACTGTTACTGTTATGGGTGGCCAAGATTGGGAGCTATGGATTGATGCGCTAGCAAATGCTGGTGTATTGGCTGATGGTTGTAAGACCGTAGCCTTTAGTTACATTGGTACTGAGCTAACATGGCCAATTTACTGGCATGGCGCGTTAGGCAAAGCGAAAATGGACCTAGATCGTGCCGCGAAAGAACTAAACACTCAGCTAAGTGCTACGGGTGGTTCTGCCAATGTTGCTGTATTAAAGAGTGTTGTTACACAAGCAAGCTCTGCGATTCCAGTTATGCCGTTGTACATTGCAATGGTCTTTAAGAAAATGCGTGAAGAAGGCGTACATGAAGGCTGCATGGAGCAGATCCTACGTATGTTTAAGCAGCGCTTATATAAAGAAGACGGTACGGCACCTGACGTTGATGCTGAAAATCGTCTTCGTTTAGATGACTGGGAATTGCGTGAAGATATTCAACAGCATTGTCGTGATCAATGGTTAACAGTAACCAATGACAACTTATATGATGTTGCTGATTACCAACAATACAAAGATGAATTCTTGAAGCTATTTGGCTTTGGTGTTGATGGCATTGATTACGATGCTGATGTGAATCCTGTGGTTGATTTTGATGTAGCAGACATCTAATAATCGCATCATAAAATAGATATTGAATAAACCGCCAGTGATGGCGGTTTTTTTATATTTGCTCTTTTTGCTATCTGTTAAGCGGATAGTTAATGACTTTTATTGGTGAGATTTGTAGATATATTAGTGAAAGATATTATTGGTTCACAACAGAGCATTTACTATGAGAACAACGTTTGATCGCATTCGCCATGCTATTGGTTTTGAGATTATTGGTCTGATATTGATGGTGGGTATTTTAAGTCAATTTGGGTTTGAACTTGGACATGTCGGTATTATGGGGATATTTTTTTCTATTGTAGCCACAGTATGGAATTATTTATATAACCTATGGTTTGATCGGTTAATGTATAAAAAATATAACGTGACTCAAAAAACAATGTCGCAACGGATAGTACATAGTTTAGGTTTTGAGGTTGGATTATTAATTTTCACTATTCCAGTTTTAGCATGGGTGCTGAATGTGAGTTTATGGCATGCGTTAGTGTTAGATATTAGTATGGTGATATTTTATTTATTCTACGCGTATGGATATAATTTGATTTATGATCGCATTTATCCTATTTATTCATAATGATTTTATATTTGTCAGGTATTAAAAAGCCAGCATAAAAGTGCTGGCTAATAAATCAGATAAAACGATTAAGCATTAGCTTTTTGGAAGCTCAATAATGAATGCTGCACCTTCAAGCTCTGAGTCTTCAACGTGAATCTTACCTTGGTAGCTATCAATAATTTCATTACATACAGAGAGGCCAATACCTTGCCCTGGATTGAGTTGATCTGCGCGCACACCACGTTGAAAAATAGCTTCACGTAATGCAGGTTTAACCCCTGGGCCATCGTCTTCAATGATAATAGTGAAAGAATCACTATTTTCAATAACGGATAATTTTACTTGGCTAATACAAAAGCGAAAACTGTTTTCGAGCATGTTGCCAAATAATTCCATTAAATCATCTTTATTGATGGGCAATTTTAAATTGTCATCAAAGTGATAATGCAATATCGCGTCTTTATCAGCATAAATTTTATTTAACATTCGATTTAGGCTGGTAATAATCGGTTTAAGCTCAACATTACTTTTTTGTAACCCTTGTTGACCGACCATAGCTCGTTTGAGTTGATATTGTACCAAATCATCCATCTGGCTGATTTGTTCCATGATACGTTGATTAAGCTCACGGCGATCTAAGGTTGAATCATCAAGCAGGGCATTGGTGGCGGCTAAACGTGTTTTTAAGCTATGAGCAAGGTCATCCATCGCATGACGATAGCGTCCTTGCTGGTCATTACTAATGCGGCTTAATCGATTAACCGCCATCGTTACTTCTTGTAACTCCATCGGATAATCATCATCTAGTTTCTCTCGTTTAGCTTCGGTCATTTGATCCAATTGCGATGCTAATTTTCGTAAAGGCTGAAATCCCCAATGGAAAGCAGCAATCAAAAAAGCAACGGCAATTAAGACAAATAGTCCTAAATAGAAAGCAGTACGTTTATGTAATTGCGCTAAAGAGTACTCATAGGCATTCGCAGAGCGAAGAACGACTAATTGATAAATTGTGCCATCTTCTTTATTACGACTGAGATTATATGCAATATAACCTTGATGATTTTTCATTTTAATCAACGTGGGTGTTGAAATATCTTCTGGCAAATAACGGCAAACATCACGTAAATTAGCTTTTGCAGCTTGACTTGATACCCAGGTTGTTTTATCACTTTGATCACAAACAACCGCAATATAATCAGTGTCAGAAGGATCGAGAGAATCAATCCATTTATCGACATCTTTAATTAATCCAGCTCGATTAAGTTGTGCGACAACCATTGGCATTTGAGCAACAAGTTCCGAGGAATATGATGCCATATAGCTTTGAGAGTAGAGCTTATTGATAACCGCAGCTAGCGCAGAAGTCACTAAGGCAATGATAGCGACTGATGTGATCAATACTCGTTGTCTTAATCGTGGCTGGAAAAAACGTTTCATTGTGCGCTGATTTCAAAAATATAGCCCTGACCACGAATGGTTGAAATAGGGTTGTTTTGTCCTGTTTTAGTGAATTTTTTACGTAGGCGGCTGATCATAACTTCAATCGTATTTGGATCACCTTCTTGGTCTTCATACAGCACATCAAGTAGTCGTTGTTTTGATACAACTTGGCGGCTATGGCGCATTAAATACTCTAATAAATCATATTCAAACGCAGTTAGTTCAAGTAGTTCGTCACAAACATAAACTTGCTTTGCGAGTAAATCGACGCGAATATCGCCAGCGGTCATTTCTGGTTTAACAAAGCCAGCACTGCGACGAACAAGGGCACTAAGACGAGCGACCATTTCTTCTTTTTGAAACGGTTTTACTAAATAATCATCAGCACCAGCTTCAAGACCTGTGACTTTATCTTGCCAATTAGAACGAGCGGTAAGGATCATGATTGGTAGACGTAAGCCTTTTTTACGCATGTCTTTAATTAGACTGATCCCGTCTCTATCAGGTAAGCCAATATCGACGATAGCGATATCATTAGGATAATTTTGTGCAAAAAATAGCCCTTCTTCGGCAGTGTTGGCACATTGAACTTGATTTCCTAATTCGCTGAGTTGCGATTTTAGGTGATGGCTAAGAATAGCATCGTCTTCGACAATAAGAATACGCATAGATTGGGCACCAGAGATAACGGATGGTATTGATAAGTCATGGTAAAGTATCAACTAATAAAGTGCATTAGTTATTGTTGCCGTAACTTCATGATAGGGTATGTAAATTAGCGTAAAAAGTAGGATAAAAAATAAAGTAATTGTCTTGCTAGTTACATTTTAACGCTAATAGGTAGTGTAAAGAGTCAGACTGAATAGAGACTGACTCATTAGTTAACTAATAAGTCAGTCTCTATAAAGATAATGGTTTTATTGGAAAATAAAGATCAGTGTACCTGCGATAGTCAGTAAGACATTGGCAATAGCATAAGTTCCCGCATAACCTAAAGCAGGAATAGTACTACGAGCATGCTCATTGATCATATCCATTGCCGGGGCACATGTTCGTGCACCAATGATGGCACCAAATAATAATGCTCGGTTCATTTTGAGTACGTAAGCACCAAATAAATAGGCTAATACGACAGGAATAACGCTGACCATTAAGCTGGTAATAAAGACGGTTAAACCTATATTGCCGATAGAAGCAAATAGATTAGAACCCGCACTTAAACCGATCCCCACCATGAATACCATTAAGCCTAAATCTTTAGCCATATTAAGTGCGCCCTGAGGCACATAACCAAAGGTTGGGTGGTTAGCACGTAAGAAACCTAATGTAATACCTGCGATCAATAATCCTGCAGCACTACCTAAACCAAAAGCAATATGACCAAATTTCATTGTGACTAAGCCCATTAATAGGCCAATAATAAAGAAACAACAGAAAGCGAGCAGATCAGCAATTTGACTGTGAATTGAGATGAAACCAATACGTTCAGCAAGTCCTAAAACACGGCTTTTTTCACCGCTAACTTGTAGAATATCGCCTTTATTTAGCAGGATACTATGATCCATTGGCATTTCAATTTGTGCACGAACTACACGGTTAAGAAAACAACCATATTCAGATAAATTCAATTCGGATAAGCGTTTACCTGCAATACCATCATTTTTAACTACAATTTCTTCTTCTACAATACGTAGATCAAGTAAATCGCGGTCAAACACTTCTTTACCATTACGGAAGCTAGGATCAAGACGTGCATGGCTATCAGGGTAACCAACTAACGCAATTTCATCACCTTCTTGTAAAATAGCGTCACCATCAGGGTTAGCTAAGATACCATTACGACGAACACGTTCAATATAGCAACCTGTTTGGCGGTAAATACCGAGCTCACGCAGATTACGACCATCAATCCAGTTGATAAGCTCAGGGCCTGCGCGGTAAGCACGAATAATGGGTAGATATACTTTACGTTGTGCAACTTCACCGATGCCACGTTCACGTGCAATTTGCTGTGATGATTCGGCAAGGTTTTGTTTTTGCAATTTAGGCATTAATTTGGCAAGGAAAATCAAGCTGACTAAGCCAACAAGATAAGACATAGCGTAGCCAACACTTAAACTTTCGCTTAATTGCTTAATGACTGCGGGATCAGTAATACCCGCTAGACCGTTATGAAGTGCATCTTTTGCACCCACAAGTACTGGCGTTGCTGTTAGTGAGCCAGCCATCAGGCCTGTTGCTAAACCTATATCCATGTGCAGATAACGTGCCATGGTCATCGTTATAGCGATTGATGACAACAAGACAACTAATGCAAGTAATAAATAGTGTTTACCATCACGGAAGAAGATGCCAAAAAAGTTTGGTCCAGCTTCTATACCCACACAGAAAATAAATAGCATAAAGCCAATATTTAGTGCGTCAGTGTCAAACGTAAAACCAGCATTACCAAATAATAAAGCAGTAAGTAGAACGCCAATAGAGTTACCTAGTGTCATTTTGGCAAAACGAATTTTACCGATACTTAAACCAACAGCAAGGACTACAAATAGCAATAAAATATCATTTTGGTGTAGAAGAGCGGCTACATCAATGTTCACGACGGATTTCCGAAATAATGGAAAGATAAAAGTGAGGTAAATTCTAGCTGATTTTGAACAGAGGTTATAGTTTATATTAGAAATAAATAACGAAAAGCCATTTTATAAACGAACTCTTCAATATAATTTGTATTTTTTTTGAAGGGTTGTTTAAAGGTGCGTCATACGTTAAAAAATAGTGTTTTAATAATGAATGATAATTATAAAATTATAAAAAAAGGCTGACAATGTCAGCCTTTTTGTTAATCAATAATAGGGTGTTTATTTATATAGAAGGTTATGTTCTTTTGCATAAGCTTCAAATTCAGTGCAGCCACCAATGTGATCTTGATCAACAAAAATCTGAGGTACCGTTTCAACGGGTTTACCAACGGTTTTTTCTAAATCAGCTTTACTGATACCTTCAGCGTGGATATCAACGTAACGGAAGTTAAAATCGTCACGTTCTTCTTTGATTTTTTCTGCTAATTCTTTTGCGCGAACACAAAATGGGCAACCTGGACGACCAAAAATAACAACGAACATAAATTTCTCCTGCATAATTTTTTATTACTATAACGCGGCAGTGGTAATAGAGAAAGCAGGTTTTTTCTGTTAAACCAATAGATAAAAGCGATGTAGTGAGTCTAACGTCAAATAGTATCAAAGCATAAAAAACCAAACACTGAGCCTGCTTAACTTAACTATATAGCCACTTAAATTAGCATCACCTAATTTACCATTGGCCTGTGAACGTTATGTAGCCTAACGACGTACTATTGCGCTTCTATTACGATAAGAAGTGACTTTTACTACATGTATTTTATTGTCGTAGTAATACTAAATGTGAGTCAGTATTGATATTAATGTTGTAGTAATTGAAATGTATAAAAACTTGTTTGTAATCAATATTAAATTAAGCCATCTAATAGAATCTAATTTTAGATAGCTTATAAATTAGTGAACCTTGATAAAAGACGTAGCGAAGGTTAAATACGAGGTTTCCATAGAATAAATATCATTTAAAACAGGATAAATAACTATGTTTCAGTTTATGACTTCAACACGGATAGTGTTTGGTGAAGGTGCTCTGCATGATTCTTTATCGCTGCTTAATCAATTTGGTTACAGTGTGCTATTGGTGACCGGGCAAGATCAGCAACGTTCACTGCCTCTGGAGCAATATTTCAAACAACAGAATATGCGTTATCAGCGATTAGTGATTAAAGGCGAACCTTTAATTGCAATGATGGAAGAGTTGGCTGCAATGGGGCGGACTTTTTGTCCTGATATGGTAATTGGTATCGGAGGGGGGAGTGTACTTGATGTGGCTAAATCTCTGGCGGCCTTAATTCCTAACCAAGGCAGTGTTTATGATTATGTCGATGTTGTCGGGCGCAATGTTCCTTTACAAGTTAAATCACTACCTTTTATCGCAATTCCAACCACGGCGGGTACTGGCGCTGAAGTCAGTAAAAGTGCTGTCTTACAATCTGCACAAGAACAAGTACAAGTGAATTTAAGTAATGTGGAGTTATTTCCTGATTTAGCCATTATTGATCCGACATTAACCTATGGTATGGATGCAGTGCTGTCAGGATATTGTGGCATGGATGCTTTTACTCATTTAATGGAAGCGTATGTGTGTGGCGAACAAAATCCATTGACCGACATGATTTGCGAGGAAGGATTAAAGCGTATTGCGATGTCAATTTTACCTGCTTGCAAAGATGATCATTATCCTTCTCGATGTGACATGGCTTTTGCTGCAATGCTTGGTGGTATGGCGCGTTCAAATGCTAAATTAGGTGCTGCTCATGGATTAGCATCAGCATTAAGTGGTCGCTTAGATGCTCCCCATGGATTGATTACTGCGCGACTCTCGCCTTACGTGATGAAAGAAAATATCTCTGTTGCAACAGAATTAGGCCGCAGCGATGTTCTGGCGCGTTATCGTAAATTGGCGGTTATATTAACGATGAATAATGAGGCTAATATTGAGGATAGTGTGCAATGGGTTGATAGCATGCTGATAAAATTACAGTTACCGTTATTATCTGATTATGGGTTATGCAACACCATGTTTGAAGAGGTTGCAGAGGACGCATTACGTACCTGTGTCATTAAAGGTAATCCGTTACCATTAAATCAGCAGCGATTAATCACAATTTTGAGGCAAGTTTGTCACAATGATTGCCATGCTTCAATGTCATAAGGTCAGTTATAAGAGAAAATAGTACTGATTCAATGAATGTATGATTATATTGATTTTTACTGGTTTTGTATGAAAAAGTGACTCAGGTTGCTTTTTTTTTAGCTCTACATTCGAGAAAAATCGATTTTTTAGCGACATTTCTTAAAATTTAATTTTAAATCATCAAATAAATGTAAGTTTAAAATAGATAGAACAATTTCCTTTTTTTGACGTAAAATTTAATTAAATGATTAAAATTAATAGGTTATATGCGCTTTATTTCTTGCTTGTAGGTAAAAAGGCAAGGGAACAGTAATTTAATAAAGGTAAATAAAATTACGTGTTCAGTATCATAAATCTTAGCTGTTAGTTTTATGCCTTAATAGGATGTATTTAATTTAGATGCTGATTTTAGTGATATAAGCATTGATCTGTTCCGCGGCTTACATTAAGATCCGCCGCGCATAAATATGCGCACATATTTTTAATTTTTATTATTTTTGTTGTAAATCCTGTAGGGGAATAAAATGTCTACAAAACTTGCTAATCCAGCACCATTAGGTCTAATGGGCTTTGGCATGACGACCATTGTCTTGAATATTCATAATGCTGGATTTTTTCCTCTAGACTCGATGATTCTAGCTATGGGTATTTTCTATGGCGGTTTAGGGCAAGTTCTTGTTGGTATGATGTGCTTTAAGCGTGGTGATACCTTCGGCACAACGGCATTTACTTCTTACGGCTTATTTTGGTTGTCATTAGTTGGTTTACTTATGTTGCCAAAACTTGGCTTTGCGGCAAGTCCAGCACCGTTCATGGCATGGTACTTACTACTATGGGGTGTATTTACAGCATTTATGTATGTTGGTTCTTTACGTTACCCACCAGCGAAGCAAGTTGTTTTCGGTTCTCTAACGATTCTATTCTTCTTGCTTGCGGCACGTGATTTTACGGGTAACGAAACGATTGGCTTTATTGCGGGTATCGAAGGTATTTTCTGTGGTTTAAGTGCTATTTATTTTGCAATGGCACAAGTATTAAATGCAGAGTACGGTCGTGTAATTCTACCTGTAGGTGTTGCGCCTAAAGATCGCGAGTTACAACAAGCTAACGCTGTAGCATAACTGGTTACGATTTGAAATTAGCCCTACTTATTGAAGTGGGGCTTTTTATATCTGCTTTTCATGGTGTATAAAAAAACCTCGCATTGACGAGGTTTTTTTATTGAATGATGGTTGCTAATGACATGCTTCTGGTAAATATTCAGTGTGATCTTTACAAGTAAAACAACCATCAGCATCCATATCATTTTCTTTTCTTGCACTGGTTCTAAATTGTGATGGTGTGACATTATATTTACGTTTAAATGCATCACAAAAATAAGCGGCACTACCAAAGCCTGAACGATTACCAATTTGCGATATTGAATAATTAGAAAAAGTTAAAAAATTAAGTGCAAGTCCCATTCGAACATCTAGTAATAACTGGCTAAATGAAACACCTTCTTTTGCTAAATGACGACGCAAGGTTGATTGCGTTGTAAATAGTGCTTTTGCCATATCATCAACACTCCATTTGCGTTGAGGATCTTGGGTGATTAATCGTGCAATTGTGCGCTCTTTAGGCTCGTCATAATTAAAACGATAAACATTGAAAACATCAATACCAGTATTATTCAGTGCTATTAAAATAAAGACTAAGCATTGGCTCAGCAAAGTTTGCTCCATTGTTGATCCACTAATGCTGGGCAATAGTTGATTAAATAATGCGAAATTTTTCTCAACAATTTCTGATGAATCAATGATATAAGTAGGTGAGCAATTTGAAGTTGCTAACGTTGGTTGCCTAAGTGCACTTATATATTTAAATGCTTCAGTAATTGACTCTTCATTGATCATTAATATTTGTAGTTCAATATTTTCTTGATTATTTAATTGATTAATTGAACAAGAAATATGACTAAATTTAGGTATAACTAAGATGCTATTATTTTTTATATCTATAACATGACCATTAATATGAATATTACCGTCTGCATTTGATAACTTCACAATTAAATGATGATCGACATAAAACTCTTTCAGAACAACATGGCTCTGCGAGAGGATACGCTTATATTTCATAGCAATATTGCTTCTCTATAAAGGGAATAAATCCTTCATTACATATCGAACATCAATGATGTAAAGGCGATATACGCATCCATGCTTACACTACATTAATGATAATGAGTATATGTAATTGAGTATAGGACGAAAAGAAACGAAAGAATAGATACAATTAGAGATATAAGAAGTAATGAACAAGAGTGATAGTTATATTGATATAATATGACTATATATCTAAATTTATAGGCGTTATGAGGTGATTAATAATGAATCATGTTGTATATATTTGTGGTTTTTAGATAAATATTTTGAGCGTAAAACAAAAAAACTACCCGAAGATAGTTTTTTAGTTAATTGCGCTAAATGTTCATTTTACATTAGCAAATGACTTTAATCGCCAAGCCACCTTGTGATGTTTCACGATATTTAGCATTCATATCTTTGCCTGTTTCAAGCATCGTTTCAATGACTTTATCAAGTGATACACGTGGTGCTGATGAACGACGAAGCGCCATTCGGGTTGCATTAATTGCTTTTACTGCTGCAATACCGTTACGTTCAATACAAGGTACTTGCACCTGTCCGGCTACTGGGTCACATGTTAAGCCTAGGTTATGCTCCATTGCGATCTCAGCAGCTATACAAACTTGCTCAGGACTTCCGCCCATTAGTTCTGCTAAACCTGCTGCAGCCATTGAACAAGCAACACCGACTTCACCTTGACAACCCACTTCAGCGCCAGAAATAGAAGCATTACGCTTATATAGACCACCAATAGCACCTGATGCTGCAAAATAGCGGATGTATTCTTTTGGTCCAACAGATTGTACGAACTTATCATAATAAGCGAGAACAGCTGGAATAATACCACATGCGCCATTTGTTGGTGCCGTTACTACTCGGCCACCAGCTGCGTTTTCTTCATTAACAGCAAATGCATACATGTTAACCCAATCAACAACTGTCATTGGATCATTATTTAATTTTTCTGTTGTAATCAGTTGTTGATGTAATGCTGCTGCACGACGAGGAACACGTAGTGGTCCAGGAAGAATACCTTCTTCATTCATACCGCGTTCCATACACTCACGCATGGTTTTCCAAATATTAGCAAAGTATGTGCTAATTTCGTCTTCTGCATTCATTGCGCGTTCGTTCGCCATAACGAGCCCACTAACAGAAAGGCCATGTAGATTACATTGTTCTAGCAATTCAGATGCGTAAGAGAATGGGTAAGGAACCTCAACAGTATTTGCTTGTTCTTTACCAAAGTTCTCTTCATCAACAATAAACCCGCCACCAATAGAGTAGTAAGTTTTAGAGAAAACGACCTTGTCATCTTGCCAAGCATGAATTGACATGCCATTTTCATGAAGAGATAGGTTAGTCGTATGGAAGTTCATACCGCCATCGCGTGGGAAATCAACAGTATGGCAGTGCATGCCAACAGGAAGACGTTCAGTTTCTTCTACGCGAGAGATAAACCCAGGAATGCTATCAATATCAACATGTTCAGGTGAATTTCCAGCAAGGCCCATAATGATAGCAATATCAGTGTGATGGCCTTTACCTGTAAGCGATAAAGAACCGTAAACATCAACGGTAATTTTTGTCACGTCACGTAATTGGCCTAACGCACGTAAGTCGTCGATGAACTCTTTACCTGCTTTCATTGGTCCAACAGTGTGTGAACTAGAAGGGCCTACACCAATTTTGAATATATCGAAAATACTGATCATGTTATTACCTCAGTCAAGGGGAAGCTGTTCTTGCCTCCGATGAAGACTGTCATTCGTTGATATCCTCGCTCCTTCCTTGGCGAGCGCACTTAAACTAAAAGAGTAAGGATGATTAAACATCTTTACTCTTAAGTATCGTCTATTTTACGTTATTTGTGCTAGTAAACACCATGAGTACTAGCACATATTTTTGCTTTTATATGATTAATTATTCGCAATCATCACATTTTTAATAGTTATATTAAAATGCGCCATAAATGACAGATGTGATAGCTGCAATACCGCATAAAATGGTAAAGATACGAGCAAAGACAGATGTTTTGTATTTAGCCATTGCAGGTACTGTTTGCATTGCGATAACAGGTAATAAGAATAAGATACCTGCAATCATTGGTGCGCCCATTGTTTCAATCATACCAAGAATACTTGGGTTAATGATTGCAACAATCCAGGTTGTGATCACAATGAAAGCTAGTGAGATTTTTTCAATTCGAGCAATTGGCATCTTAGTACGAGATTTAGTTAAGCCAACAAGACCTTCGTGGGCACCTAAGAAGTGACCGAAGTAGCTTGATGTAATTGCAGCAAATGCAACTAGTGGACCTAAGTAAGAAATTGCTGGTGAATCTTTTACGTTAGCTAGGTATGACAGTACTGAAATGTTTTGCTCTTGTGCCATGTTTAGTTGTTCTGGTGTCATTGAAAGTACAACAGAGAATACAAAGAACATAACAAAGCTCATTAGCATCATTGCAGCGCCACCAGTGATCATGTCAGTTTTCTTAACTGCTTCATCACCGTAAATACGACGTTGTTCTTTAGCAAATTGGCTGATAATTGGGCTGTGGTTAAATGAGAACACGATAATTGGAATAGCAAGCCAGATGATTGTTGGCATTGCAGACCAATCTACTTCTGTTTGTACCATTGACATGTTCCAATCAGGAATTAGGTACACAGAAAGAATCAAAAGAATAACAACTAATGGGTAAACCATGGCTGATGTTGCTTTCAACATCAGTTCTTTACCAAAGACTACACCTGCAGTCATCAGTGAAATTAAAACACCAGATAGTAGCCAGCGAGGTGCTGATTCCATACCTAGTTGGTTAACCATGAATGAATCAACAGTGTTTGTAATACCAACGCCGTAAATTAATACGATAGGGTAGATAGCAAAGAAGTAAGCGAAAGTAATTAAGTTAGCACCAGTTTTTCCGTAATGCTCTTCTACAGTGTCAGTAATATCAGCATGTGGGTTTTTTGATGATAATACAAAACGTGCTAAGCCTTTATGTGCAAACCATGTCATTGGTGCTGCAATAAGTGCCAAAATAACAAGAGGCCAGAAACCGCCCGCACCTGCTTTTATTGGTAAAAATAGAACGCCGGCACCTACTGCAGTACCAAATAGAGAAAGAGCCCATGTGAAATCTTTATAGGTCCATTTGGCTTTTGTCGCACCTGTTGCTGACGCTGACGATGTATTTTGCATACTATGATATCCAATAAAAAGGGAACGGAACGGAATATAGGAACGAGCGCATTGTCGCTATTTGTCAGGGGAAAACAAGGATAAAGATCCCGTTCTGTAATACGAAGTTTTTGTGATACAAATAAATTAGACGTACGTCACAAAAATGGGCTTGTAAGATGAAAATAAAACGTCTAATTGGTTATTTTTTATCTTCCCAAATTTGGTTAGATAACAGCTTAATTATCTGAGCTGTTGCGCCCCAGATGGAATAATTATGATAAGGGATGGCGTAAACTTGGTGGGATTCACCTCGAAGGCGAAACTGATGAGAGTGGATATTATTGGGGTTAAGCAGATAATTGAGCGGTACTTCAAAAATAGTATCAACCTCTCCCGGATCGGGTTTGGCTGCATAATTACTGCTAATTGTTGATATGAATGGTGTCACCATATAACCACTGATTGTTGCTAGTGGGGGTAATTGACCTATAACGTTATTACGTTGGCAAATAATACCGGTTTCTTCAAAGGTTTCACGTAATGCCGTGGTTATTAAATCATTATCAGAAGCTTCAAAACGTCCTCCAGGAAATGCAATTTGTCCTGGATGATGTTTTAAATGTTCAGCGCGACGAGTTAATACGACATTGAAACCTTGTTTTCTAGGAACTAATGGGATCAGAACAGCAGCGGGTTTGAAATATGTGTCATCAGTAAAGTGATGACTTATTCTACGCTTATGGCTGGCGTCATACTGTTGACTTGGTGCCATAAGAAACCGCGTTAAAATCTGCTGTTGTTCACCCATTAAAGCCTCCATTACACTGCTATCGCTATATTTAGCGTTATTATAAGGTTGGCAGAATTTTACTTAATTTGTCGAGAGTTTCTTGATATTCACTCTCAGCATCACTGTCCGCAATGATTCCACCGCCTGCCCATGCATATAAATTGTGTTGATAAGCAACTAATGTTCGAATCGTAATATTGGTGTCCATGGTGCCGCAACGGCTGATATAGCCAATGCTGCCACAATAAATACTGCGTCGATGAGGTTCTAGTTCTTCAATGATTTCCATTGCTCTTACTTTTGGTGCGCCAGTTATTGAGCCACCAGGGAAACAAGCCCGTAATAAATCTGTTGCTGAGTAATGACTGGATAATTGACCCGTTACGGTACTCACTAAGTGATGCACTGCGGGAAAGCTTTCAATGGCAAATAAAGCGGGTACACGAACACTGCCAGGTATTGCAACACGACCAATATCATTGCGCAGTAAATCCACGATCATTACGTTTTCTGCACGATCCTTCGGTGCTTGCTGGAGTGCTTGTGCGTTAGCATTATCTTCGATGGCATCTTTACTTCGTGGACGAGTGCCTTTAATCGGTTTTGTTTCAATATTACCTTGCTTTAATTGTAAAAAGCGTTCGGGTGATACAGAAAGAATGGCACAGTTATCCGTGCGAATAAAACTAGAAAAAGGCGCACCATTTGCGGTATCTAAGCGGCAATAAGCTTGCCATTCATCACCTTGATAGTTGGCTTTAAATCGTTGTGCCAGATTAATTTGATAGCAATCTCCAGATAATAGATATGATTGTATCGTGTTAAATTTGTTGCAGTAATCCTCTTTAGTCATATTTGATGACCAAGAAGATGTTAATTTAAATGTTTTATTCTGGTTGTTGGATTGTAGTGCTTGTGAGTGTTGTTGGGTTAACCATGCTAAACGGTGGCTATTTTTTGGTTCGATAAGTGATGTTTGTTGTAATTGATGATCAACAATGAGAGCCCAATCATAAATACCAACGGCCATTTCTGGTAAGTGAAGATCATGGCTCGCTGTTGTCGCAATTTTTTCTACTCGACGGCCTAAATCATAGCTGAAGTATCCCAATGCACCACCAAGGAATGGTAAGCCTAATAATGTGCTAAGTGACGGTAATAGCTCACTTTGTAGCACGTCAATTACTGAAAAAGGATCGTCAGTTGTGTTACGTTGGTCACCATTTGAAAATTTAATATAAGTGGTGTCAGATTGTGATTCAATTGTGGCTAAAGGATCAGCAACTAAAATATCGTAACGATTATCTGGATGCGTTTCTGCTGCCGAACGTAATATCATTGCCCATGGTAATCCCGATAATGGTGTAAACCATGAAAGTGCGGCATCTTTTGAGTAAGGCAATGAGGTAATACTTAATTCTGGGTGTGATTTACAAATCATTTTCTTTTTTGTGACAAGGGTTTGATTGGCGCATAGCGCAATGTTATGGGCAAGAGTATCATATTCGGCGAAAGACGCCCAAGATTGAACAGCATTATTTTGCCGATCAATACCCTACAATTTGGAAGATTCAAATAGGGCGCCATGGAATGATAATACTTAACGAGGGTAATTATGACCATCATCCGTAAACAAGATGTAATCAGTAGCGTGGCTGATGCTTTACAATATATTTCTTACTACCATCCTTTAGATTTTATTCAAGCATTAGAAAAAGCCTACAATAAAGAGCAAAGCCAAGCAGCAAAAGATGCTATTGCCCAAATTTTAATTAATTCTCGTATGTCAGCCGAAGGGCGACGACCTATTTGTCAAGATACAGGTATTGTTACCTGTTTTGTCAAAATTGGTATGAATGTACAGTGGGAGAGCGATTTAACTGTACAACAAATGATTGATGAAGGGGTTCGTCAAGCTTATACCAATGCGGATAACCCATTGCGAGCATCTGTAGTTACCGATCCTGCGGGAGCGCGTAAAAATACCCATGATAATGCGCCTGCGGTAGTGCATGTTGAAATGGTTGCTGGGAATAAAGTTGATATTCAAATTGCGGCTAAAGGCGGCGGTTCTGAAAACAAAACCAAAATGGTGATGCTTAATCCTTCTGATGATGTTGCTGAGTGGGTAGAAAAAACAGTACCACTTATGGGGGCGGGTTGGTGTCCTCCAGGTATGCTAGGTATTGGTATTGGTGGTACAGCAGAAAAGGCCGCTCTACTTGCTAAAGAATCATTGATGGAAGCGGTTGATATCCATGAGCTACAAGAACGTGGTGCAAAAACAACAGAAGAAGCATTACGGTTAGATATTTATGATCGTGTCAATCGTTTGGGTATTGGTGCCCAAGGCTTAGGCGGTTTAACCACGGTACTTGATGTTAAGATTAAAAGTGCACCAACGCATGCGGCATCTAAGCCGGTATGTATGATCCCTAACTGTGCCGCTACCCGTCATGTGCATTTTACTCTTGACGGTACAGGCCCCGCAGAATTGACACCACCAAAGCTTAGTGATTGGCCACAAGTAACATGGGATGTCGGCGACAATGTTCGTCGTGTTAACCTTGATAATGTGACGAAAGCTGATGTACAAGAATGGCGTTCAGGTGAAACAGTATTACTATCAGGTAAGATTTTAACAGGTCGAGATGCTGCCCATAAGCGTATTCAAGAAATGCTCGCTAATGGTGAAGGTTTGCCTGAAGGCGTTGATTTTACTAATCGCTTTATTTATTACGTTGGACCTGTTGATGCTGTACGTGATGAAGTTGTTGGGCCAGCAGGACCAACAACATCGACTCGCATGGATAAATTTACTGAAATGATGCTGGGTGAAGCTGGCCTTACGGGCATGATTGGTAAAGCTGAGCGTGGACCGGCAACGATTGAGTCGATAAAACAACATAAAGCCGTATATTTAATGGCGGTCGGTGGTGCGGCATACCTTGTTGCAAAAGCAATTAAAAAAGCACGAGTAGTGGCTTTTGCTGATTTAGGCATGGAAGCGATTTATGAATTTGAAGTAGAAGATATGCCAGTAACGGTGGCTGTCGATGCTGAAGGTGTTAATGCTCACCAAACAGGCCCTGACACATGGCGTGTGAACATAGCTGAAATGGCAAAATAAGCCATTTAGGTATAGTTGAATAAAAGGAGCCTTGTGCTCCTTTTTTATTGTCTTTTTTATATCGGCAAGGATTGTGATATTGGCTCTATTCTAATCAATTAAAAGAGCTTTTTAGGTTATCCACTTCTATTATTCATAGATATATTTCATTCGTACAATATTTTAACAATAGTAAATATTCAGTATGAAACATCATGGAGAGTAGTATGAGATATCGCTCTTTTGCGGCATTATTTATATGTTTAGCATTAAGTGGGTGCAAGGATGATCAAGCTGTTATTGCTGAGCCTGAATCTCGCCCTGTAAAATTACAATCCGTTTCAGTTGGTAATAATGAATCACAACGTGCATTTCCTGCCATTGTTGAAGCTGGAAATAAAGCGGTTTTAGCCTTTCGAGTTACAGGTCAACTTGCGAGTGTTGATGTCCATCCTGGTCAATTTGTAACGAAAGGGCAGACACTGGCCACATTAAATATTGATGAATTATCACTGTTGGTAAAACAATCCCAAGCGCAATATGATTTAGCCAATGTACAATTTAAGCGTGATAAAAAATTACGTGAAAAAAAAGTGGTATCAGAACTTGATTATGATACTGCGAAAGCGAATCTTAAGCAGGCTAAAGCCGCATTAGATAAAGAAAAATCAAATTTAAGTTATGCTAAGTTAATTGCACCTTATGATGGGCATATTTCTTTGTCTATGGTTGAAAACTATGAATATATTGGTGCTAAACAACCAGTAATGCATATTCAAAGTGCCAAATTAATCAATATGACATTTCAGCTTCCTGATTACCTCTTAGCGCGTTTTCAAGGACATGCTGAAAATATTAATCCTACCGTTGCGTTTGATACTTTAGCCAATCAAACTTTTCCTGCCCAATTTAAAGAAATTGATACTGAGCCTGACAGCAAAACATCCAGTTATAAAGTGACACTCTCAATGGCACGTCCTGATGGTAGTAATATTATGCCGGGAATGTCAGGCAGCGTGACAATTGTGCTGCCACAAGGTAATGCGGGAGCAATACCAGTTAGAGCCATCATGGTTGACGGTAATAAAAGCTATGTGTGGCGTGTTGATGATAAGCAGCAAGTTGTAAGAACCGAAGTGACATTAGACAGTAATAACCGTGTTATTGCAGGGCTGAATGATGGTGATGTTATAGCAACATCGGGTGTTTCTGAATTGCAATCAGGTAAAAAGGTCCGCTCATGGATCAAGGAGCGAGGACTATGATTAAACGTTATAGTTTATTGGCACTGTCAATCAGTACTGCGTTGTTACTTTTCGGGTGTGATAAACCGAGTGTTGAGCCGCGTGACGAGCAGCCGTTGGTAAAAGTACAACAGGTTAAATCAGGGAAACAATCACCTAAATTAACGTTTCCTGCAGTGGCATCTGCCGCAGATAAATCTGTTTTATCATTTCGTATTGCAGGAGAAGTGACACAAATATTAGTGCGCTCAGGAGATAGAGTTAAACAAGGCCAAGTGTTAGCTCGATTAGATCCCAGCGATTTTAAATTAGAAGTTGATGATGCTCAGGCCAAATACAATGTGATAAATAGCCAATATCGTCGCTCAGCCATATTATTAAAAAATGGTTATTTACCTCAATCTCAATTTGATGAGTTAAAAGCCAAGCGAAGTATTGCGAAAGCCAATCTTGATTTAGCCCAATTAAAATTAAGTTTTACGGTGCTTAAAGCCCCTTTTAGTGGTGTGATTTCCATTGTACCTGTTGAGCAATTTGAAAATATCAAAGTTGGTCAGCAAATGATGAATATTCATAGTACTGATTCTGTCGATATCGAGATCCAAGCGCCCGATATGATTTATTCCAAGCAAAGTATATTGGAGATTGATAAAGGGCAACGCACGACTGCGAAAGCGATTTTACCTAATGGTGAAAAATATGCGGTGACATTAAAAGAGTTTACGACCGAACCTGATCCCACATCCGGTTCATTTCTGGTGACTTTAACCATGCCAATGCCTAAAGATCAGTTCATTTTAGACGGTATGTCGATTGAAGTTGAAGCCGATGCGCAGAAGTTACAAGTTTATACGGTAGGGCAACAAATAGTGCCACTAGAAGCCTTATTTAATTTGGATGGCGATGATCTTGCTTCATTAAATAAATATGTATGGGTGCTCTCCGCGGATAATACGGTGTCAAAACGTCAAATTGTGACGGATAAGGTTGTACCTGAAGGTGTGCGGTTAAAATCCGGCGTTAAAGAAGGGGAAATAGTCGTTGTTACAGGCGTTAACCGCTTAAGAGATGGACAGAAAGTGGTGGTATTTACTCAGGAGGAGGCACAGTAATGAAACAAGATATCGCGACGTATTTTATTAAAAACAAAGTGATTAGCTGGATGCTTACACTGATATTTTTAGTTGGTGGCACTGTGTCTTTCTTTGGTCTTGGACAGTTAGAAGATCCGGCTTTTACGATTAAAGATGCCATGGTTGTTACTGCTTATCCTGGGGCTACACCGCAACAAGTAGAAGAAGAAGTGACTTATCCGATAGAGAAAGCAATTCAACAACTGACTTATGTTGATGAAGTTAATTCACTGTCTAGCCGAGGGCTCTCTCAAATTACAGTCACCATGAAAAATAATTATGGACCTGATGATTTACCGCAAATTTGGGATGAGTTACGACGTAAAGTGAATGATATTTCATCAAACTTGCCGCCGGGTGTTGCAAAGCCAAAAGTGATTGATGATTTTGGTGATGTATTCGGCGTTTTATTGGCGATCACAGGTGAGGGTTATAGTTATAAAGAGCTAAGTGATTACGTTGATTATTTACGCCGTGAAATTGAGCTAGTGAGTGGTGTTGGTAAGGTTTCTGTTACTGGTAATCAGCAAGAGCAAGTGTTTATTGAAATATCGATGCAACGCTTAAGCAGTTTAGGTATTTCACTGGATACGATTTATAACATTTTAGCGACCCAAAACTTAGTTACAAGTGCGGGAGCTGTGCGTATTGGTGATGAATATGTTCGGGTTCATCCGACGGGTGAGTTTAAGAATGTTGATGAGTTGGGTGATTTAATCATTACCGATAAAGGCGCAAATGGATTAATTTATTTGCGTGATGTTGCTGATATTAAGAAAGGTTTTAAAGAGATCCCAGATAATTTAGTCAGCTTTAATGGTCATCAAGCGCTTAATATGGGGGTGTCATTTGTCGAAGGCGTCAATGTTGTTGAAGTAGGTCAACGCGTGATGCAGCGATTGGCAGAGCTCAAAGAACAACAACCCGTTGGTATTGATATCGATGAGGTATATAGCCAGCCGACAGAAGTTGATAAATCAGTCAGTGGTTTCGTGGTTAGCTTAGGCCAAGCGGTTGCGATTGTTATTATTGTACTGCTGTTTTTTATGGGGTTGCGTTCAGGACTGTTAATTGGCCTTATCTTGCTATTAACCGTACTTGGTACCTTTGTGTTTATGAAGTGGATGGCAATAGATCTCCAACGTATATCATTAGGTGCATTGGTTATTGCACTGGGTATGCTGGTGGATAACGCCATTGTGGTGGTCGAAGGGATTCTGATCGGGATGCAAAAGGGGCGAACACGTGCGCAAGCTGCCTCAGACATTGTCACTCAAACTAAGTGGCCGTTACTGGGCGCAACCGTGATTGCGGTCATGGCTTTTGCGCCTATTGGTTTGTCGCAAGATTCAACCGGTGAATATTGCCGAACTTTATTTACCGTGTTGCTTATTTCACTGATGTTAAGTTGGTTTACTGCTATTTCATTAACGCCTTTTTTTGCTGATATTTTCTTTAAAAATGTCAACGTTGAACAAGGTGAAAATCAAAAAGATCCCTATAGTGGTATTTTCTTTGTGGTATACCGAAAGTCACTAGAGTTTTGTATGCGCCGTGCATGGCTAACGATATTGACATTGATTCTAATGCTTGGTGGCAGCTTATACGGCTTTACGTTGTTGAAACAATCATTCTTTCCTGCTTCAACAACACCTATGTTTATGGTCGATGTGTGGTTACCTGAAGGGACAGATATTCGTGCCACTAATACTACCTTGAAATCGTTAGAAAAAGTGGTGAATGCAGAAGACGGCGTTGATTACGTTAGTTCGAGTGCGGGTAAAGGCTCACAGCGGTTTATGCTGACCTATGCACCTGAGAAAAGCTATGCGTCTTACGGTGAATTGATTGTTCGAGTTAAGAGTTTTGAAGATGTGATCCCTGTTATGCGTAAATTTAGTCAATCGATGAATAAGGATCATCCAGAGGTTGAATACAAACTCAAACAGGTGATGTTAGGTCCGTCATCGGGTTCTAAAATTGAAGCACGTATTGTCGGTTCTGACCCGACGATCCTTCGAGGCATTGCGTCACAAGTGGTTGATGTTATGAATGCTGATCCTGGTGCCTTTAACATTCGTCATGACTGGCGAGAGCGTACTAAAGTTATAGAACCCGTGTTTAATGAAAGCCAAGCAAGACGTTACGGCATTACCAAAAAAGAGGTTGATGAACTGCTACAAATGGCGTTTTCAGGGATTAACATTGGATTGTACCGTGAAGGAACAAACTTGATGCCAATAGTCGCCCGATTACCAGAAGAAGAACGGGTTGATATTAGTACCATTGAAGGCATGAAGATTTGGAGCCCAGCCATTCAAGGTTATATTCCATTACAACAAGTGGTATTAGGCGTTAATGTGCGCTGGGAAGATCCATTAGTGGTGCGTAAAAACCGAAAACGTATGCTAACCATTATGGCGGATCCTGATCCTTTAGGTGATGAAACGGCGGCATCAGTTCAAGCGCGTCTTTTACCTATTATTGAAACCATTGATTTGCCTGCAGGTTATAGCTTGGAGTGGGGCGGTGAGTATGAATCATCCGCAGACGCGAAAGCATCACTATTCCAAACCATGCCAATGGGCTATTTAGCCATGTTCTTAATAACAATTTTCTTATTTAAAAAAGTTAAAGAAGCACTGATTGTGTGGGCAACGGTACCACTGGCGATTATTGGGGTAACGATAGGGTTACTGTTACTGAATACGCCTTTTGGTTTTATGGCACTACTTGGATTTTTGAGTCTATCGGGGATGCTGGTGAAAAACGGTATCGTATTGTTAGATCAAATTGAAATTGAGATAGCCAGCGGCAAAGAGAAATATCTTGCGGTGGTTGATGCAGCCGTCAGTCGTGTACGTCCGGTGTGTATGGCAGCGATAACCACTGTTTTAGGTATGTTACCTTTGCTGCCCGATGTTTTCTTTAAGCCGATGGCGGTTACGATTATGTTTGGGTTGAGCTTTGCTACGGTGCTGACATTGATTGTGGTGCCCGTGCTATATCGCTTATTTCATAAATTGAAAATACCAGCAGATCAAACAGCACAATAGACGATAGTGTAAAGTAAAGAGGATTTAAACGAACAATAATATAAACTAAAAAGGCTTCCTAAAGAGGAAGCCTTTTTTATTATCATTAGAGCAACTGAATTAAGGGAGTACTTTCCAAGTCATCATTTCACCGGCTTTAATTGGCACCACGGTATCATGACCAAATTGCATTTCTTCAGCGACTTTCCATGCTTCTTTAGTTAATGTAATGGTGTCAGTGTTACGTGGTAGGCCATAAAAATCAGCACCATTGAAGCTCGCAAAGGCTTCTAATTTATCCAGCGCGCCTGCTTGTTCAAATACTTCAGCATATAATTCAATTGCTGCATGGGCGGTGTAAGATCCTGCACAACCACAAGCCGCTTCTTTGCGTCCTTTCACATGAGGTGCGCTGTCTGTGCCTAAGAAGAACTTCGCATTGCCACTGGTTGCCGCAGCCACTAATGCTTGTTGATGAGTATTACGTTTTAAAATCGGTAAGCAATAGAAGTGAGGACGAATACCGCCGACTAACATATGATTACGGTTAAACATTAAATGGTGCGCAGTAATGGTCGCCCCAACATTTGGACCTGCATTGGTTACAAACTCAACCGCATCAGCCGTAGTGATATGTTCCAGCACGATTTTTAACGCTGTGAATTCATTAACGATAGGTGCTAATACGGTGTCTAAGAACGCTTTTTCACGATCAAAAATATCAACATCATGATGGGTGACTTCACCATGAATCAGTAGCGGCATGCCGACCTGTTGCATCGCTTCTAATGCTGGGCGAATATGATCGATTGAAGTAACGCCTGAATCTGAATTGGTGGTGGCACCAGCAGGGTAAAGCTTGGCTGCGTAAACATGACCTGAAGCATGTGCTCGTTGAATTTCTTCTGCGGATGTTTTATCAGTGAGATAAATAACCATTAGTGGCGAGAAGGTATCTTGTTGATTTACTTGAAGAATGTTGTCACGGTAGGCTAAGGCAGATTCAGTATCTGTAACAGGGGGAATAAGATTTGGCATGATAATCGCGCGTCCCATATAACGGCTAATATCGCGAACTGTATCAGCGAGTACATCGCCATCACGTAAATGTGTATGCCAGTCGTCTGGACGTGTAATAGTTAACATCGTCATTTTTTCTTCCCTCCCAAAAAATTTGTCCGATTCTAAAAGTAACGCCGGCCGAAGTAAAGTTGATAAATCAAACAATGTGGATAATTACTCCTTTAAAAAGCAATCGTTTGCTGATTGGGACGTAAAATAAAGCAAACCCACCGATCGAATAGTTATTATTAGCGTGATCGGTGAGCTATATTGTTATAATTTGAAGCGACTAACGAGAGTATTTTGTTCGGTGGCTAAATGTTCTAGTTTTACACCAGTATCGGCCATCTCTTCCATGGTGTTATAACTATTATCTGCAATGTAGCTAATATCTTCTAAGCTACGAGCAATTTCAGTAGTCGTACAACGTTGCTCTTCTGCCGCTTGTGCAATTTGACTACTCATATCACTGATTTCAATAATAATCGCTTGAATTTCTTCCATTGAACTATTGGCATTAGAAGCCAGATTAATACTATTATCCATTTCAGTGACGCAACTTTGCATCATGTTCATGGCTTGACCTGAGCTGGTTTGTAAGTTTTTGATCATAACTTCAATTTCAGCTGTGGAATCAGTAGTACGTTTTGCTAATACGCGAACTTCATCGGCGACAACGGCAAATCCGCGCCCTTGTTCACCAGCTCTGGCGGCTTCAATGGCGGCATTAAGTGCTAACAGATTTGTTTGATCGGCAATATTACGAATAACATCTAAAATTGAGCCAATATTACGGCTCATTTTTTGTAATTGTTCAACGGCATGGACGGATTCATCTAAACGTGTAGAGAGCTGATGGGCTGTATTGATATTACTGGTCATGACTTCACGACCTGTCGCTGAAGCCTGTTCTACCTCATTAACGCGTTCCATGGTGATTTTGGCACTTTTTGATACGTCTGTAACAGAATGTTCCATTTCAACCATTGCTGTTGCCGCAGAAGCTGTTTGCTGACGCTGACTATTTAAACGCAATTTTGCTTCTGCTGTTGTAGCGTGATTTTCAGTTGCGACGGTACTTAATTCTGCTGATGTATGGCTGATTTGCGTTAAAATTTGCTGTAAATTTTGAGCCAACATATTAATGTGATGATTAAGCTGACTAAACTCAATAAAGGTGCTTGTTTCTGTTCGTTGAGTCATATTTCCTGCCGTTAGTGTTTCTAATGTTTTTAATATAGCCATTAAAGGTCGACGTACACTGCGGGCTAAATACCATCCGACGATAATGGCTAACAAGATAACTATAATGCTGATAATAAGTGCTTTTGTTACTACGTCAGAATAGGTTTTATCTGCTGTAGTAATCGTATTACTCATTTGATTATTTGCTTGTTTATTAAAATCCCCAACAATACCCATTGCTTGATTAATTTCTTTAGCTAATGTTGCAATATTACTGTAGAGAAGGTGTTGTGCTTGGATGTATTCAAAATGTTGATCGAGAACGCCACCAGTACGACCAATATCTAGTCCGTATTGTTCTACAGAGTTACCAAAGGCTTGTTTTAATTTTGGTTGTAATGTGGAGAGAGAACGGAAGGTATTTTTAAGGTGATTGACACTGATTTTATTGCTTTTAATTGCTTTTTCGATAGCAGTGGTATTATCAGATGCTAATGCGTCTAAAGTGATGATTTCTGTTTCTTTTAATTTTTCAAAATAGTTTTTAGACAATATTTTAACAGCAATATTATCTTGTTCGTTAATAAATTCCTTCATGCCAATATTTAGTTCTGTTTGTAGTTGTTGAAATTGACGTGAAGATTGTTGGCGTTTATTAGTCGCTAATAATAACGAACGATAGTTTGTCATCGCAATCGTCGCTTCATCAAAATAGCGTTGTTCTAATGCCGTTAACGCTTGAATCGATTTTGTTAATTGTGGGTTATTTTTAGTGATTTGCTGTAATTGATTGCGTGCTTGTTGAAAAACGGTAGTTTGTTTTTTAAATTCAGTACGATAAGTGGTCATTGCTTGAGGATCTTGGCTGGTTAAATAATCTTTGAATATTTTATCTGCGACCAGTAGTTGTACACTCACATTATTTGACATTGAAACAAGAGGAAGGGCATCAGCGGTAATGGATTTTAATTGGTTGTGAATACGGCCGACACCATCAAGCATGAATATAATTGTGATGACAAATAATGCTACCAAGATAGCGAAGCCTAAGTACATACGACGTATGACAGAGGATTGAGATTTTTTTTTCATAATATCCCTAATTTCATAAAGTCCGAGAATAGCGATCTTAATGATCGCAATATCCTTTATAACGATGGCACTTGGTATAAAAGCAATTATTAAAAGTGATTGATTTAATTGTTATAATTGATATTTCTAATGTTACGTTAGTTTGATTTATCTATCGTCTCGAACTTCAAAATCTTAACTTTTTAGGGCTAACATTGATTAATATTTTGATGGTGGTTGCAAAAAAAACGGTAAAACATGAAAAGTGGAGTGAAAAAATCGTTTAAAACGGTGTTCAATATTGCCCTCTAGACGTGGGTAGCGCATACTTAACCTAGAATTAATGTAAGCTGATTATTTAATGGAGTCAGATATGGCTGAAGAAACTATTTTTAGTAAGATCATTCGCAAAGAAATTCCAGCAGACGTTTTATATCAAGATGAGTTAGTGACGGCATTTCGTGATATTAATCCTCGTGCGCCAAGCCATATTCTTATTATTCCGAATAAATTGCTGCCAACAGTCAATGATGTTGAAGTAGAAGATGAATTAATGATGGGACGTATGTTTACGGTTGCACGTAAGCTTGCAGAAAGTGAAGGCGTTGCTGAAGATGGTTATCGTTTGATTGTTAACTGCAATCCTTTTGGTGGCCAAGAAGTGTATCATATCCATATGCATTTATTAGGCGGCCGCCCATTAGGTCCAATGATTGTCAGCTAATAAGTCCTCAATTCTTAGCATTAAATTGCAATAGAATAAATTGAGAATAAAGCTTGAGTATAAGATGGCTAATCTACTAACAATGATCAGCTATTGGTCACTCAAGCTTTTTTTATTTTATTGAGTAGACTTATAATATTGATCAGTAATCCATTAAAATGTAGGAGGCTACAGCCTAGCTGTATATTAATGTAGCATGAGATATATATCTATGTTGTCGATATTGTTTGCAACGCTTATTAGTGGGTGTAGCGGATCAGCAATATCAACGATCAGTCTTGAAAATAGTAACCATCATGTTGTTATCGGAAATACGGTATTAGCAAATAAGCTTCAATTTAGTCATTCGAAAACAGAACGACGTGACGGTTATTTGCATGCGTCTGTTGAAGTCATGAATAAAACTGACGCAACCATATCATTGAACTATCACTTTTATTGGTATGATGTGAATGGATTAGAAGTAAATCATTCACCGTCAATATCACGAGCATTGATACTTAATCATAATCAAGTTTTGTTACTGCAAGCTCTTGCTCCTAGTACGATGGCAACGCAATACCGTATTGTGGTACGTGATACATATAATTGATGAATTAGAATAGTGACAATTAAAGGTAGTTAAAATGAAAAAGAGTGTAATGGCCTTGTTAGCAGCAGCAACGTTATTAGGGGGTTGTGCTCAACCGATTAATTACGGTGGTGGCTTACATGGAATTGAAAATGCAGTGACTAACTTTGGCTCCAGTGACTTAGAAAAGTTATCATCATCAATGGTTGATAAGATGTTAGCGTCAACGGCTGTTCGTTCTATGACAGTACGTAGTGAGCCGATTGTTGTGGTTGATAGTATTAAAAATCAAACTCGTCATCATGTTGATACTGCAGATTTAACCGCGATAATTACTGAGCGTTTACAAGATTCGGGTAAATTCAAATTTGTTGATCCTGCACGTGTAAAAGCAGTACGCCAACAACTAAATTTCCGTGAAGATGATCGTTTTGTAAACCAAAGTACAGCCATTCAATTTGGTAATATGGTTGGTGCTCAATATATGCTTTATGGAAAGGTATCAACGGTAATGAAATCAACATCAAACGGTAAGCAAGCTTATTATAAAGTGACTATGCGCTTGATGGATCTGAAATCAGGCGCTATTGAGTGGTCTGATCAAGATCAAGTAATTCAAAGCGCAGCAACCAATAGCGCGGCTTGGTAATTACACTGCCTTAGTCTCAGGTGAGGAATAGCAATATGGTTGATTATGAACATTTTGATTGTGATCTTTTAATTGCCTTACCTGATACTGAATTGATATCAGCGTCCGAACTGACGGGAGGATTGACGAATCGGTGTTGGAAACTCACTCTATTTCATCCGTCAATCAATCAGATTAAAGACTATGTTTGGCGGCCATTTTCTGCATCTGCGCAAGCATTTGGTATTGAGCGTCAACATGAATATCAATTATTGTCGATGATCGCTGATACTGAGTTAGCACCAAAGCCATTACAGTTAGTTACTAATGCTAAACCATCGGCAGAAAAACCGACACAACAAGTGATAGGGTTGGTGGTTGAATGGTTACCAGGCGTAGAAGCAACAAAAGCATTTTCTAATCAAACATTGTGCCAACTACAAGCAAAAGTACACCAACTGCCATTACCTTGGTGGCGATTAGATGTCCATCAACGTGCAGAGCATTATTGGCAACACCTCCATACCGACCATCATACCTCGTCTCTATTCTCAATCTATCATTTCTTTCAGAGCCAGCCTTTACCCGTAGCGTTTGATGATTGTTGCTGCCATTTTGATCTGGGGCGCTATAACGTGATTGTACCGTCTACGGATGATGATTCTATCACCAGTGCCAAAATTATTGATTGGGAATATGCAGCAGCAGGGGATCCCAGTTTAGATTTGGCGATGACCATTATTGCTAATGCATTAGATATTGAACAAGCGGTTAATGACTATTGTGATTATCGTGTGCTTATCAATGACGAAACGGTATTTAATAAACAGCAGTGGTTAACGGCTGTTATCGCTTGGCTGCCATGGTGTCAGTATTTGGCATTATTATGGTATTTGGTTGGTTATGATCTCTGGCAGCAGCCTGAATATTTACAACAAGCGTTACAATTACAGCAACAACTTATTCAGTATATTAATTCGGATTAACTTATTATAGTTTGCTTGTTTTTGACCGCATAAGTAAATATGTATAAATAGCCATTGAGTTGAGATCAATATTATCTGAATGAATACATTTTTGTCGGTGAGATCATGTTTTTGTTTTGAATTTGTTAAAACAATGTCTGTATTATGGATTTAACTTGTCTATGTCGGTATAGATAGTACGTAAAATTATTACTAGATAGCGAGAGATAACAATGATTATTTATTTACATGGCTTTGACTCAACAAGTCCTGGTAATCACGATAAAGTATTGCAATTACAGTTTATCGATTCTGATGTTCGTTTTCTAAATTACAGTACTCTTCATCCTAAGCATGATATGCAACATTTATTAAAAGAAGTGCATAAATTGCTTGAGACGAGTGATGATCCTCAGCCTTTAATTTGTGGTGTTGGTCTTGGTGGTTATTGGGCGGAACGGATTGGATTTCTTTCCGGTATTAAACAGGTAATGTTGAATCCTAATTTACATCCTGAGTCTAATATGGAGGGTAAAATAGATCGTCCAGAGGAATATGACGACATTTTGACAAAGTGTGTAACAAATTTTCGTAAAAAAAACACAGGAAAATGTCTTTGTATCCTTTCAACTCATGATGAAGTGTTAGATAATCAGCAAACAAAAAATGCGCTAGATCAATTTTATGACATAATTTGGGATAAAAATGAATCTCATAAATTTACAAAAATCTCGCAGCATCTACAAAAAATAAAAGCGTTTAAAGCGCAGTAACAACGGAACCATTACCTCCTACATATTACAGACGGGTCGTAGATCCGTCTGCCTACACGTGTGAATTAAAAGATATAGATACTTTTTCGCCTAGCAGTCTTTATGCTTGATTATTTACTATCAGCAGACTGCTATGCAATTCAGTCTTTGTCAGTTTGTTAAAAATCATAAAATAAGAGAGGAAGCTATCTTGACACGTATAATCGTTGTGGGTGGTGGTGCTGGTGGCTTGGAATTAGCCACTAAATTAGGCCGTACATTAGGCCGTAAGCGTCGTGCTGAAGTGACATTAGTTGATCGTCGTGCTAGCCATTTATGGAAACCATTATTACATGAGGTAGCCACAGGTTCCTTAGATGCAGGCGTTGATGCGATTAGTTACCGCGCACATGCTAAAAATCATTCATTTGATTTTCAGATGGGTTCATTGCAGGATATTGATCGTGATGCAAAAACGATCACATTGGCAGCATTGTATGATAAGCAAAATGAACTGTTAGTACCTGAACGTTCGTTAGAATACGATCTTTTAGTGTTGGCACTAGGCTCAACCTCAAATGATTTCAATACTCAAGGTGTACGTGATAATTGTATTTTCCTTGATAGCCCAGAGCAGGCGCACCGTTTCCGTAGTGAAATGAATAATCAGTTCATGAAGTTACATGCCAACAAAGATCAAAAAACAGTTGATATTGCCATTGTTGGTGCAGGTGCAACGGGGGTAGAGCTTTCTGCTGAGTTACACAACGCAGTTCAAGAATTACATAACTACGGTTTTAGTGATCTTGATAGTTCACGTTTAAACATTAATTTAGTGGAAGCGGGCGAACGTATTTTACCTGCATTGCCACCGCGTATCTCACAAGCTGCGCATAATGAATTAACAAAGTTAGGTGTTAATGTTCGTACCGCAACAATGGTGACTAAAGCTGATGAAACAGGCTTAACAACCAAAGATGGCGAGCATATTCCTGCGCAAATCATGGTCTGGGCGGCAGGTATTAAAGCCCCTGATTTCATGAAAGATATTGCGGGTCTTGAAACTAACCGTATTAATCAGTTAGTGGTTAAGCCAACATTAGAAACTACCCGTGATGATAATATTTATGTTATTGGTGATTTAGCATCATGTGTGCAAGAAGATGGCTCATTTGTGCCACCGCGCGCACAGGCGGCACACCAAATGGCAAGTCGTTGTTTTTCTAATATCGTGGCTAAATTATCAGATCGTGAGCAAAAGCCGTATATCTATAGCGATCATGGTTCATTAGTCTCATTAAGCCGTTTCTCTACCGTTGGTAGCTTAATGGGAAATCTGTCTAAAGGTTCGATGATGGTTGAAGGCCGTATTGCACGTATAGTTTATATTTCATTGTACAGAATGCATCAAATGGCGTTGCATGGCATGTTTAAAACCGGTTTGATTATGTTAGTAGGGCGTATTAACCGTGTGCTTCGTCCAAGCTTAAAACTGCACTAAGATTTTTTTCACGCAATAAAAAACGCCAGTATGATAAACGCTTGTTAATTGAGCGTCATACTGGCGTTGTTATTGGTGTTGATTATTTAGTTAATTTTAAATAACTCAACATCAAAAATAAGTACTGAGCCTGGTGGAATACTACCTGCACCATTATTACCGTAAGCAAGATTTGCGGGAATAAAGAAACGTACTTTTTCACCGACAACCATATGTTGTAAGCCTTCCGTCCAACCTTTAATCACTCGATTTAGTGGGAATGAAATTTTTTCACCACGATCAACTGAACTATCAAAAACAGTCCCATTAAGTAATGTACCGTGGTAATGAACAGTCACTGTATCTGTTGCTTTTGGATGTTCAGTGCCAGTGCCTTGCTGTAGTACTAAATATTGCAAACCAGAAGCGGTAGTTTGTACACCTTCTTTTAGTTTGTTTGCAGCTAGAAATTCTTGCCCAATTTTAATATTTTCTTGCGCCGCTTGTTTGTTGTTGTAAGAGCGATAAAGAAAAAATGCAACTAATGCAGCGATAACGACTGCGATAATAATTTTTGGCACCAGTGTATCCTTACTAAATAAAGTTGATTTATCTTACCATTACTCGTAAATGTGAACAGCAATCTCGTGTAAATATTTGTTGTTTAAATCATATGGGATGACGGTTTAGTGATGACAGATTTTATCTTGATTGGTATGTAAGTTATCGCCGTCAACTGTGATTTTATTACGCGATAAAAGAAAGGTAACGAGTGCATCTAATGAAAGGTTATTGAGTTTACAGGTGTGAAAGCGAACGTTGGTTCCCCAATGTTGTTCAACATACGTATGGAGTGTCTTGATTGTAAATGGTGTTGATGCATCAGCAATCAGGTTTAATATATCGTGACCATGGCGACTTTCAGTGGCATGCATAATGGGTAACTACTATCTATGAAATAAAGAATATTTAATAATAACTGACATTGGGTTGGTAAAGGTTGATGTATACCAATCTCAATACGGTTAACGCTGTTTAATATAAATCTTGTGGTATGAGTGAATACACATAGCCATTGATGGGTTTATTTTGATAAAAAATACGGTTTCTCGCTTCGCATTCAAAAACGGCATTACAAGCGAGTGCTGTTTTCTGACTGGCATAATTATCAATATGGGTAATAATTTCTAGTCGAGTAAAGCCTAACATTTGAAAAGCAAATTGAATAATAGCGAGACTGGCTTCAGTCGCCATGCCTTGCCGATGATAACTGTGGGTGATCCAATAGCCAAGATTCGCAGAATTAAATAACGGCACAATAGCACTAAGAGAAACCGCACCCACAAACTCATCGTTGAATCGATCAAAAATAGCTAATTCATAACTATAATCATGCTGCCAACTTAAACGGCTTGCTTCGATCCATTCGTGAGCTTGTTGTTGATCAAAATCGGCATCACACCATTCTAACCAAGGTTGAAGCTGTTCTCTTGATTGGGTAACAGCTTCAAGAAAAGCGTTTAAATCTACAGTCTTAAAAGGACGTAAGATAAGTCGAGGCGTAGTAAGTTCAAAGTCAATTTTCATGATAATTCTAGTCTATGGCGTGGTTGTGGTAATTGATGGTAATAAAGATATCGCCCCAGATGCTACGTCTAGGGCGAGGCGATGTTAAATCATATTTTCGCGAAATTGATTAAGCAGATCTTCAATAAATTTAATTCTTTTCTTACGATCTGTCTCACTTGCCATTATTTTTAACTTTGTAGGCCCTTCCATTCTAAAGTTATGGGGTTGTGTTTGCAGTAAACCAACCAAGAAATGAGGGTTAATGGCGGCATCTTGTTTAAATTCAAGGTAACCCCCTTTTTCATTACTCTCCACTTTCTTAACTCCAATGATAGCCGCTTTTAGTTTAAGACTATTAACGGTAATTAGGTTAATAGCTGCATCAGGTAAAAGACCAAATCTATCGATTAATTCAACTTTAATCTCGTTGAGTTCATTATCATCTTTTGCGCTAGCGATACGCTTATAAAGTGATAAACGGATATTAATATCAGGAATATAATCGTCGGGTAGTAATGCTGGAATACGCATTTCCACTTCAGCTTGTTGCTTGAGCAAGTCATCAAGTGTTGGCTCTTTACCTTCACGTAATGACTCTACTGCTTGTTCTAGCATCTCCATAAAGAGGCTAAAACCAACCGATTGAATTTGTCCACTTTGCTCATCACCTAAGAGTTCACCTGCACCACGAATTTCTAAATCATGGGTAGCAAGTGTGAAGCCAGCACCAAGATCTTCAAGTGACGCAATGGCTTCTAAACGTTTAACCGCATCTTTAGTCATACGTTTTGGGTGTGGCGTTAGTAAATACGCATAGGCTTGGTGGTGGGAGCGACCGACACGACCACGTAATTGGTGTAATTGCGCTAAGCCAAGATTATCCGCACGATCCATGATGATGGTATTTGCGGTTGGCACATCAATACCTGTTTCAATAATGGTGGTACAAACCAATACATTAAAACGTTGATGGTAAAAATCACCCATGATCCGTTCAAGTTCACGTTCACGCATTTGACCATGAGCAAAGGTGACCCGAGCTTCAGGAATTAACTTAGCTAAATCTTCGGTAGTTTTTTCAATACTATCGACTTCGTTATGTAAGAAGTAAACTTGTCCACCACGGCTAATTTCACGCAATATTGCTTCGCGAATAATATTTTCATCACCTTGACGAACAAAGGTTTTAATCGCTAAACGACGTGCTGGTGGTGTAGCAATAATTGATAAATCACGCATGCCGCTCATCGCCATATTTAATGTACGGGGAATCGGGGTTGCGGTTAGTGTTAAAATATCAACATCAGCACGAATGGCTTTGATTTTTTCTTTCTGGCGTACACCAAAGCGGTGTTCTTCATCGACTACCAGCAATCCAAGATCATGGTAGTTAACGCTGCTATTGAGCAGTTTGTGAGTACCAATAAGAATATCAATCTTACCTTCTTCAACATCCGCTAGAATTTGTTTTTGTTCTTTGGCTGTTTTAAAGCGCGATAATACTTCAACGCGAACAGGTGTATTGGCAAAACGGTCACGGAAATTTTCGAAATGCTGTTGTGCCAATAATGTTGTTGGTACTAAGATAGTGACTTGCTTGTTGTTATCTACTGCAACAAAGGCAGCACGCATTGCGACTTCTGTTTTACCAAAGCCTACGTCACCACAAACAAGACGATCCATGGCTTTCGGTTGGCACATGTCAGATAAGACGGCATTAATCGCCAACGCTTGATCATAGGTTTCTTCATACGGGAAACTGGTACAGAAATCTGCATAGCTTTCACGATCAAGTTTGAACTTAAAGCCTGGTTTTAGCTCTCGCATGGCGTAAACTTCAAGTAACTCAGCTGCTACATCACGGACTTTTTCCGCCGCTTTACGACGTGCTTTAACCCACGCTTCACCACCCAACTTATGAATTGGTGCACTATCTTCAGCACCACCAGAGTAACGGCTGATTAAGTGCAGAGAGGCAACGGGTACATACAGTTTTGCACCACCTTGATATTCAAGAGTGACATACTCTGTTTTTATTCCACCTGCTTCTAGGGTTTGTAAGCCTTGATAACGCCCGATACCGTGATCGATATGAACTACCGGCTGACCCACTTGTAATTCAGCAAGGTTACGAATAATGGTATCAGCATTAACGGTGGTTTTTTTATCATTGCGGCGGCGCTGTTGAATACGTTCACCAAGCAAATCACTTTCACAAATAAAAGCGACTGCGGGTTTTTCAAGAATAAAACCATTTTCAGCTGCGCCAATAACAAGACAATGTTTGGCTTTATCAGCCATTGCCGCGCTAAGGTTATCAAATACAATTGGGCGTAGTTTTATGCGCGCTAATAGATCAAATAAGGCTTCACGACGACCTTCAGAAGCAACGGAGAAGATGATCTTGCCTTTAAATTGCTCAGTGAAGTGACGTAATTCTGTGAATGGCTCTTTGAGTTGATGGTTAATCGTTATAGCTGGAACGGGCGTTAAAGCAGGGTTATAGCGACCCACTTTTTCAGCGTCAATAGCTTCGCGTTGTATTCTTACGCGAGGCAGTTGTTTAAAGCCAGTAAACATTTCATCTTTAGTTAGCCATAATTCTTTAGGTGCAAGTAATGGCCGTAGCGGATCAACGCGACGTTGATCATAACGGTGCTCAGCATCGTGTAAGAATGTGTCTACAGCGGGTTCTAAATCACCTAATGTCACTAATAGCGTATTAGTCGGTAAATAATCGAATAAAGTCTCGGTATGATCAAAAAATAGCGGCTGCCAATATTCGATACCTGTTGGCCAGATTTTTTTACTGACTTGTTGATAGATAGATTCTGGCTCGCGACGGGCTTCAAATCGTTCACGCCAACGCATACGGAAGTTTTCTATTGCTAACTCATCGGTTGGAAACTCATGCGCAGGCAGTAGATCAATGGTGGTGATTTCTGCGGTTGAACGCTGATTTTCAGGATCAAATTGACGAATAGAATCCACTTCATCATCAAAGAAATCAATCCGGTATGGTGCATTACTTCCCATTGGAAAAAGATCAACTAATGAACCACGACTAGCGTATTCACCGTGCTCCATCACTTGGTCAACGTGACGATAACCTGATGCTTCTAGCTGTAATCGTAGCTTTTCAAGTGAGATACGATCGTCTTTTTTGACGATTAACGCATGTTGATGAATAAACTCTTGCGGTGTTAATCGCTGTAGTAAGGTACTGATTGGGACTAAAATAATGCCATTTTTCTGCGTTGGCATTTTATATAAACGAGCCAGACGTTCAGAGATAATATCTTGATGTGGCGAGAAATTATCATACGGTAGTGTTTCCCAATCAGGAAAAACATGGACATCAAGATCACAAAATTGGCTGATCTCTGGCTGTAGTTTTAGCGCAGTTTGCGTATCCGCGACAACGGCAAGTATAGGACCATTATGTTTAGTGGCTATTTCTGCTAATGACAATGCCAACGCAGAACCAGATAAATTACCGATGTAGCGATTATCCCCAGATTTTTTTGGTAAGGGGATTGAGAGTAATGTTTTATTCGTCATTGTTATTATTCATGTTTCGTTGTTGGGCCCGCTGACGTAAAAGCTTTTGTTGGCAATGCAGTGCGGCACGGATTAATAAATCACGATCTTCTTCTAACAGTCGCGTGTAGTGCAACTGAATTAAAAAACGATCATCTGAAACGGAGCAATTAATCACCTCAGCATAACAATAAATGGCAGCGGCAGGGTGATCTAAAAATAGTTTAACGGTAGTATTTTGCCCAATCGTAAAATGATGTGGACTATAAAAGCTTAGATTACTGGCACCAAAGGTTTCGGTAATATAACGATAATTAGCATTATCTTGTTGAGATAACACGTAAGATAGCAGCAGGTTTATTTTACTATTTTGAGCACCAAGATAGTCGATTAACGCTTTACTATCTTCTTTACCAAAGCCGTTTAATAGCCGTTCTGCATTTTCTTCGAGCGTGTTACATTCGCGGGCTATACGAAATAGCGGTGGTATTTCAGCACTAAAAGTTTCGGCATTAGGGAGCGGCTTGCCATCAGCTAATGGCTCGACATTGATTGTTAGTCCTAAGTGAACTGAAAAGTATTCATCTTGTCTCATTGCTTACTCACTGCCAGTTAATTGTCATCGAGTGTGTCATTATATTAATTATGTAACCAAGGCTAATATCGGTGACATTAGTGCTGATTATTACTTAGAGCGTACTTACGAGCAAGTGATCTCAGTAAAGTGGGTATCTTTTACCCTCTGTTTTTACATTACATTTACTTAGCTAGATGGTAAACAGTGCCGTTAACGCGTATTCTTGAGCTATCAAATAAAGGAGTGGTTTTTTAAGCCTATGTTTCATCCTGTATCTTTTTTTATTGGTTTACGCTACTTACGTGGGCGTTCTGGTGATCGCTTTAGTCGCTTTGTTTCTTACATGTCAACCGCAGGCATCACAGTGGGGGTGATGGCTTTAATTACAGTAATGTCGGTTATGAATGGTTTTGAACAACAACTCAAAGATCGAATTTTAGGAGTGTTACCACAAGCTATTGTCACCAATGCTGATGGTCGCGTTCCACTCTCGGAGCATGTGCCGAAAGTATTAAAACAATTACCGCATGTAACAAAAGTGACCGCAATAACACGTGGTGAAACCATCATTCAGAGTGCCAACTCATTAGCTGCCGGTATGATGATTGGTATTGAACCTAATCAATATGATCCTATTGCCGATCACCTTATGGTTGGTTCATTAAAAGATCTTCAACCGAGTAGTTTTAACGTTATTATTGGTCAAGCACTTGCCGTTGAATTAGACGTTCAACCCGGTGATAAAATTCGATTAATGGTGACTAGTGCGAGCCAATTTACACCATTAGGACGCTTACCAAGCCAGCGTAATTTCACTGTGTCTGGTATTTATGATACAGGCTCTGATGTTGATAAGCAGTTGGTGTTCACTAATATTTCTGATGCGGGGCGATTATTGCATTATAAATTGGATCAAATGTCGGGCTGGCGTTTGTATCTAAATGATCCTTTTGCGGTGACAGAATTAGCAAAAATACCCTTGCCTAACGATTGGAAATGGTCAGATTGGCGTGAACAGCGCGGTGAGTTATTCCAAGCGGTTAAAATGGAAAAAAATATGATGGGGCTGATGTTGGGGCTTATCATTGGAGTTGCTGCGTTTAATATTATTTCAGCGTTAATAATGGTTGTAATGGAGAAGCAAGCTGAAGTCGCCATTCTGAAAACACAAGGGATGACTCATCGACAGGTATTGATGTTATTTATGGTACAAGGTTCAAGTAGTGGTGTCATTGGTGCTCTGTTGGGTGGTGTTTTTGGCGTGATAATCTCTTACTACCTAAATCCAATCATGGCATTTTTAGGGGTCAATCTTGCGGTTATTGGTGGTTCTCTTCCTGTTGACTTTGAACCAATGCAAATTTTGGCTGTTATTGTTGGCGCTATTATATTGAGCTTATTAGCGACTATTTTTCCATCTTATCGTGCGGCAGCTGTCCGTCCTGCTGAGGCTCTTCGTTATGAATAATCCATTATTATCTTGTAGTCAATTATGTAAAACCTATCAAGAGGGTCAGTTACAAACTGAAGTATTGAAACAGGTTAATATTGATATCGCTGATCATGAGTTGGTGGCTATTGTTGGTTCTTCTGGCTCAGGTAAAAGCACGTTATTACATATTCTTGGTTCACTAGATGAACCTACTAACGGTGAAGTGTTTTTTAAAGGTCAGCGCCTAGATACCTTAAGTTCAAATAAACAGGCTAAAATTCGTAATCAAGATATTGGTTTTGTATATCAATTCCATCATTTGTTAGCGGACTTTACAGCGACTGAAAATGTAGCCATGCCGTTATTGATTGGCGGGGTTGCTATTAGTGAAGCCCGTACTCGTGCACAAGATATGCTAGATATGGTGGGGTTGAGTCATCGTCTTGAACATCGTCCATCAGAATTGAGTGGGGGGGAACGCCAACGGGTTGCCATTGCTCGTGCTTTAGTGAATAACCCTGCGATTGTATTGGCAGATGAACCGACGGGTAATTTAGATCATCAAACAGCGTTAGATATTTATGATCTAATGCGTAAGCTTAATACTGAATCAGGTACGGCATTTTTAGTGGTTACCCATGATACGCAATTAGCATCAAAACTTGATCGTTGTATGTATATGCAAGATGGTATTTTAGCTGAGATTAAGGAGAAGTAATGTTTCGTCCGTTATCTCTCTATATAGGTAGTCGTTTTAATCGTTCTAAAAAACGAAATAGAATGGTGTCATTTATCTCTTTATCATCAATGCTTGGAATTGCAGTCGGTGTTGCAGTGATCATCATTGGTTTGTCGGCGATGAATGGTTTTGAGCGTGAATTACAAACACGGGTACTGTCTGTTATTCCTCAAGGTGAACTACAAGCCGTACAACCACCATTAAATAATTGGAAACCGTTATTAAAGCAAGTAGAACTGCATCCACATATTACTGCCGCCGCGCCTTATGTTGAATTTACAGCCTTGCTTGAAAGAGGCTCTAAACTTAAAGCAGTTGCTGTACGTGGTGTCGATCCAAAAGAACAATTAAAAGTCAGTGAGCTACCTCGTTATGTTAAAGATAATGCTTGGTCGCGATTTACAGCGGGTAAGCGTGAAGTTATTTTAGGTCAAGGTGTGGCAACTAAGCTTAAATTGAAGGTTGGCGATTGGATCACCGCAATGATTCCAAATACTGATCCTCAAATGAAGTTACGTGCCCCAAAACGTATTCGATTACAGGTTGTTGGTTTGCTGGCCCTAGGTGGACAAATTGATCACAGCTTAGCCATTGTGCCGTTACAAGATGCTCAACAATATTTAGATATGGGACAAGGTGTCTCAGGTATTGAAATGAATGTTGATAATGTGCTTAACGCCCAACAAATCGTAAAAGAAGTGGGTGATACACTACCCGTTTATGTTTATCTAAAAAGTTGGACCCAAAAATACGGCTATTTATACCGTGATATTCAAATGGTTCGTACCATTATGTATTTGGTGATGGTACTCGTGATTGGTGTGGCTTGTTTTAATATTGTTTCTACATTGATGATGGCGGTGAAGGATCGTGCCGCTGATATTGCAATATTACGTACCATGGGGGCAACTGATCGACTGATTAAATCTATCTTTGTCTGGCATGGGGTATTGTCGGGTGTATTGGGTAGTATTATTGGTTCATTATTTGGGTCATTAATTGCTATTAATCTAACGCATATTGTTAGAGTGATAGAAAAAATCATCGGGCATCGTTTTTTATCTGGCGATATCTATTTTGTTGACTTTCTTCCAACGCAATTAGCATGGCAGGATGTGGCGATTGTTACGACCACTGCAATTGTATTGAGTTTGATTGCCACTTGGTATCCAGCGACACGAGCAAGTCGATTACACCCGGCACGAGTATTGAGTGCTAAGTAATAACTTATATAATTTACAGCTGTTATGTTAGTTGAAAAGCGGAGTACGAGACTCCGCTTTTTTATTTGTTGGTTAAGTAAATAGCCTTAATAGTCAAAAAAAAGCGGTGTTTAACGCATTATTAGAGATAAGTTCATTTTTAGTCTGTAAATAAAGATAAAATGCGTAATAAATAAACTCACAAATAGAGTGCGATGTGTCCTATTTGATTACAAATTAGCCTTAAATGTGATATTTATAAGTGTTGCTGGGCTCTTTTTTTTTATTTTCTTAATTTTTTTTTATTTTTTTAGTGATGATTTTTTATAAAAAAAGAAACACATGTCAGTATTGATGCTGCTTGATGTTTATCTGAAATTTCTAATCGTAATTTATATGACATATAAATTACGAACACTGTTCTTTTTTTTGTGAATTTATATTGTTTAATTTAACAGTGTCATATTTACATGATAATTTGTCGCTACTTAAAAACAAATCGGTTTTAGTCGTCGTTAGATCAAATTTATCCTGTATCGAATATGACTGTTATTCTATAATCGATAAGACTGTCATTCTATAAATAGACAGCGATTTGTTAATAAATAAAACAATTAGGAATTAAAATGAAAAAGAATGCACTAGGTTTATTAGTAGCTTTTGCTGTAATGGCTCCTGTTGCTGCACAAGCAGCTGTTCAACTTCCAGCTGGTACACAAGAAATTGGTATTCAAGGTAACGCTAAACTAGGTAGTGGTTGGGATCTGAACTTAAACGGTTCTTACGGTACATTTATTAAAGACAACTGGGAGCTAGGTGGTACTGCTTCTGTTGCAGCTAAAGACGAAAATGATGCAGTTAGCGGTAAACTAGGTGTATTCACTGAATACAACTTTGTTAACACTACTAACTGGGTACCTTACGTTGGTGCAGCAACTGAGCTTGCAGCTCTAAACTACAACAACAAAGATGGTCTTGACGGTGATGCTGGTCAAAGTGGTGATTCTTGGGCACTAAACCTTAAATTAGCGGCTGGTGTTAAGTACTTCATCAACCCTAATGTTGCACTAAGTGCAGAAGTTAACTACAACATCGCAACTGACGATATTGAGTTCTCAAGTGGTAAAGCGAAAGACAGCCTAACTAACATCGTATTCGGTACTCGCTTCTACTTCTAAGTTTTAGCCCGAATATTGACAATAAAAAACCCGCTAAATTTAGCGGGTTTTTTTATAGCTATTGATTTGTAAATCGGTTTTGTAACTTGATTTTGTAAAGAGAGATTAAGCGATATTATTTTTTTTAATACGCTTAATTAACCAACTACTAAACAGACTAATAATTGCAATACTCAAGGTAATAAACGGTGCCACCATTAATATCATGGTTGTTATGCGAGCGATATTTTCAGGTAATAGCGTTAATAAATATCCTAATCCTGTCAGTAATAAGATCCAAGCAGTAGCACTTAACCAAGCAAAACGGAAAAAATGTGCTTGGTTTTTGATTCTAAAGCCCATAACTAAAGGCAGTAAAGAACGTACAACGGGTATAAATCGTGCGGCAAACAAAGCCACAACACCATGTCGAATTAATAGTTTATCTACTGTTTGCATTCGATGAGGCGGAACCATCTCGACCCATTGTTTCACTTTAGGTAAATGATCTAGCCAACGGCCTTGTAAATAAGCTAACCAGCTACCGATAGCTGAAGCCATAATTAATAAAAATACGATTAATTTAAAATCAATGATACCCATAGCACCTAATGTACCCGATAAAATAACAATGCTGTCGCAAGGTAATGGTGCGGCGGGTAAAAATGCGCTTTCTAACCAAATAACAAAGGTGACACAAAAATAGATCATTACAATACTTTCAGGGTTTTGTAATGCTGCAAAATCTTGTTGCCATAGCGCTGAAAAAATAGATACAAATGAATCAAGCATCTATGTAGTCCTTGTAGTCAGAGTCATAATTAAAGTAAATGTCGTGGAAATTGAGTAACAGTAATTGCCGACGACTATGGGTAAAACGGTATTGAAAGTTAGCAAGAATAAGATGTGAATACCGTTGATGTTTAGAATAATGACTTGTTATTTGGTGGGCTTGTCTAGTGACATTGTTATCACAATATAGAGCTGGAACAAATTTCTTCTTGTCTATTTTTGATAGTTGTCGTGTTTTATGATTATTATTGGATAAAATTACGACATTATCGTGCCAGTTTTTTTCATTATTTATAATGTTAAATTCTGATGCTTGATGAGAGTCGTATTGATACCACGGTGTAGGCACTGCCATAGTTGTTATGCTTACTAGTAAAGCGTTTAGCAGTAAGCTAAATAGAGTAAGATAACTCATCAACAGTATCGCCTAAGTATCAAAAATACACTTTTACTTAAAATTATAATCAAAGGCAATGTTTTTATAATATTTTGTAATGAAAATGTTTTTTTAATTCTATTTTTTACCTATTACTTTATGATCTATAAAGAAAAAGCCTCAGTAGTTAACTGAAGCTTTAATTATGATTGTGTGCTGAGTGTGTTTATTTTAGGAGTGCTTTTTTCATTTGTGAACCAATGAAAATAAAGCTAATACCTTCAAAAATTAAAGAAACACCCACAAAGATGCCCAATAGTGACATTGAGAATTCAGGGTTATGCATTAGATTAAAGAAATAGATACCAATGATTGTTGATAATAAACCACTGAAAACAATCCAACGCCAGCCAGCAAGGTGCTCTCGGCTGCTAAAACCAAACATCATTCGTGTAATACCATTAAATACCATAGTGGCGATCATAAGAACGGTAATGGTAACTAAGCCAATGAATGGCTGTCCTAGAATGAATAAGCCGCCAAGAAGATAAAATAGCGCACTGATGACATACCAAATTTTAGTTTTCCATTGTGGAATACTAAAGGTGTGGTAAACCTGTACTAAACCTATGACTAAGAAGATCACGCCAATAATTGTTGTGATTGTCATGCCTGCTGCAACGGGCAAGCTAATTGCAAAAATACCGGCTAAAGCAACAATAACCCCAACGACAACAAACCACTTCCAACCTTTTGTGAGTAAATTCTTTACTGGATTTTCCATTTTATTTCCCTTTAATTAAAATATTAATGCTTATCATCTGGCAATAAGTTACTGCTATTTAAGGCTGTATTCTATTTTTAAATAGTAGACTGAACAATAACAATTACTAGGAATTAAGTGCAACTAATTAGCAATATAAGTTTTTGATGCCGTTATAAGAAAAATAAATGTGCGTTAGATCGAGTAATTGTGAAAAATTGACCATCTAGAAAGTGAAATGATGGAGGTGGTTTCTCAAAGAAAGGGGAGTTAACAATAAAACTCCGCAATTACAGAGTTTTATTGTTATAACAAAATTACAGTTAACGTGTTTTTGGAATCCGAAATTTACGGCGATTCCAACTACGTACGACTGAATAGCGCCATAGCCATCGAATACCAAAATAGCCAATAGATGCACTTAGAACACTGCAAATAAAGCAACCTAATAAGAACGGTGGGCCAATTTGGCTCATTTGATTTAAAAGGAAATCCCATGTTAACTCAAAATGAAAGCCAACATCAGGACTATGCAGTACCCAGGCACCTAGCTTATAAGCGCCATAAAAAAGTACGGGCATCGTGACGGGATTACTGACCCATACGAGTGCGACGGATAAAGGTAAGTTCACGCCAAACATAATAGCGAGACCAGCAGCCATTAACATTTGACTTGGAAGAGGGACAAAAGCCATGAATAACCCAACAGCAAAAGCACCAGACGCAGAGCGACGGTTTAGACACCATAGATTAGGGTTATAAAGTACATTGCCAAATATTTTTAACGCTTTTTGGCGTTTAATGACTTCATGGCTAGGCAGAAATTTTTTAATGAAATGTCTTGGCATAATATTTTTTTTTGACTGGCTAAAGCCATATGGTTCAAATATTTATAGCAAGCATAAGCGGTTATCTGTCGTTACATCTCTTTAACACGTTGCCACCGTATGGGTATTTACTATTAATAATAGTCGTTGGTGTCATTGTGTTTATGGTGTATCGAAGTGTTATTTTTATTTGCTTTTCACTTGCTATATTCTGGGCTGTTTTTGATGCTAATCAATATATTAACAATATTGATAGTATTCCAATAAACAGCTCTAATACTATCATAGATGTAAGCATTAGTACGCTTTTTAATGAAAATATACCCACGGAGTATTTTGAAGTAAAGGTGCTAAATTTACATTCACCTAATGTTGATTTTGTACTGCCATTACGTCTGATGGTTTTTTGGAAAGATGCACCAAGATTAAAACAAGGACAAATATGGCGCTTGCCTGTTAGGTTGAGTCGCATTGTTGGGCGTGTTAATCAAGCGGGTTTCGATCGTGAGCGATACGCATTAAGCCGCAGTATTCATGGTCGCGCAGTTGTTATCAATGCTAATGGATTACCGACGCGATTGTCATCTTCAATATCATTTCGCCAGCAATGGTTAGATAACGTAACCCCCTTACTAAAAAATACTCGTCATCAAAGTTATTTAACGGCTTTAACCTTTGGATTAAGAGAAGGGCTTGAAGCGCAGGATTGGATTGATTTACGTGATAGTGGGTTGGCGCATTTATTAGCCATTTCAGGATTGCATATTGGGTTGGCGATGCTTATCGGGTGGTGGATAGGTTATTTATTACGATTATGTTTACCGCAAACGGGTTATTGGTTATGGCTACCTTTGTTGTGCGGGTTGTTATTTGCTTTTGGATACGCATGGCTTGCAGGATTTAGCTTACCGACAATTCGTGCGTTATTAATGTGCTTAATCGTGGGTGTTTTACGCATTACTGCAATTAATTGGCGACCTTGGCAAATATTATTAGTCACGTTAGGTTTGTGTTTGTCATGGGATCCTTTTGTGAGTTACAGCGCAGGATTCTGGCTGTCATTTGGTGCGGTTATTATTTTCTTAATTATGTTTATTATTGAAAATTCACCGACAATGACAACATTGTCTTGGCAACAGCGATGGTATCAACGCATAAAGTCTTTATTTAAGGTTCAGGGATATTTATTGTTATTAATGTTGCCCATTCAATGGTGGTGGTTTGGTGGCGTTTCTCTTGCGGCACCATTAACTAATTTAATTGCGGTGCCTTGGCTTAGTTTTATTACCGTACCTTTAGTCTTGATTGGTGTGATAACCGTAGGGTGGCCGTGGTTATCATCATTGTTTTGGTTATTGGCTGATTTTTCATTAACACCCATTTTAAACGTTGCGGCATGGAGTAATGGTGCATGGATGATGTTATCGGCTTCAATAACGCCACTGTTAGTGATGATTGCGGTAATGATTGTTGTATGGCCATTATTACCATTAAAGTATTTTCGTTGGTTTTACGTCAGTATTATTTTTATTGCATGCAGTGGGTGGTGGGAGAATAGAAAGAGTGATCAATCACAATGGACGATGAAGATATTAGATGTCGGTCATGGATTAGCTATTTTAATAGAAAAACAGCAGCGGGTATTTATTTATGATACGGGTAATGCTTGGGAGGGAAAAAGTATTGCACAATCAATTATTGAACCGATATTAGCTTATAAAGGAATATCAGCTGTTGATGGGCTTGTTTTAAGTCATTCTGATAATGATCATGCTGGAGGCAGTGATTATCTTATACAGCGTTATCAACCTCTAGAAAAATACAGTAGTGATCAACGCGATGGCTTTTTAGCCTGTGTTATGGGACAAAAATGGCAATGGCAGGGACTTGAATTCTCAGTTAAATGGCCGCCAGCTACCACAGATCGAGCAACAAACTCAGATTCTTGTGTTATTCATATTCAACCAGTAGATGGCAGCGGTCCAAGTGTATTATTAACCGGAGATATTGATGCTAAGTCTGAGTTAGTTATGTTAACGCAGGTGCAAGATTGGCAAGCCGATATTATCGTAGTGCCACATCACGGTAGCAGCACTTCTTCAACACAAACTTTACTTGATGCAGTCAAACCATCATTAGCCGTTGTATCAATTGGGCATTTCAATCCATGGGGTTTACCGTCAATGATGATAAAAAAACGGTATCAAGCTAATAATGTTAATTGGATTAGTACCCAAGATAGTGGTCAAGTATCTATAATCATGAGCCCAAATAACTACAACGTTAAACAACAACGTTATCATTACTCTCAAGCATGGTATCGGCCACAATGGTTAGCTAAAGAATAAAATAATGAATATTAATGGTATTTAGTGTCGTTTTTATGAGCATAAAAAGTAGTTTAAGAGAAAAGGATTGTGGACAAATTTGGTTGATAGCAATCTTAAGGGTAGAATAGGAAGATTGTATTTCATCAAAATTGGCATTCATGACGCAATTAACAGAAAAATCAACCAAAGATACTTATAAAAGACTGTGGCCTTATATCAAGAGCTATAAAGCAGGCATTATTGTTGCTGTTATTGCGCTGATCATTAATGCGGCGGGTGATACCTTAATGTTATCAATGATCAAACCGTTACTTGATAAAAGTTTTGGTGGTTTTGATAACATAGATTCAGGCTTTCTTGCCATGATGCCCATCTATCTGGTTGGCTTAATGATCATGCGTGGTGCAAGTGGTTTTGTGTCAACTTATTGTTTATCATGGGTTTCTGGTAATGTTGTAATGAGCCTGCGTCGGCGGTTATTTCAACATTTCATGAAAATGCCAGTAGCATTTTTTGATAAAGAAGCGTCAGGTGCATTATTATCACGTATTACTTATGACTCTGAACAGGTTGCCTCTGCGACGAGTGGTGCATTAGTCAGTATTGTTCGTGAAGGTGCTTCGATCATTGGTTTAATGGTATTGATGTTTTGGAATAGCTGGCAGTTATCCGCTATTTTGATTGTTATCGCCCCTGTTGTTGCTATCAGTATTGGCATTGTTTCAAAACGTTTCCGTAAGATCTCACGTAATATGCAAGATGCAATGGGTTCTGTTACCTCATCAGCTGAGCAAATGCTAAAAGGTCATAAAGTCGTATTAAGTTACGGCGGGCAGCAGGTTGAAAAAGAACGTTTTGATTATGTAAGTAATTTAATGCGTCGCCAATCCATGAAATTGGTCTCTGCACAGGCGATTGCTAACCCTATTATCCAACTTATTGCTTCTTCAGCATTGGTTGTGGTGTTAATTCTTGCTAATACACCATCATTACGTGATTCATTAACGCCGGGTACTTTTGCTGTCGTATTTGGTGCAATGTTTGGCTTAATGCGTCCACTTAAATCATTAACGAATGTTACCTCTCAATTTCAACGTGGTATGGCTGCTTGTCATACATTGTTTGATTTAATGGATTTAGATACAGAAAAAGATCATGGTAAGCATGAAGTTGAACGCGTAAAAGGTGATGTATCAGTAAAAGAGGTTACTTTTACTTACCCAACGAAAGATACACCTGCGTTACGTAATGTAAGCTTTGAACTTCCTGCGGGTAAAACCATTGCTCTTGTTGGGCGCTCAGGGTCAGGTAAAAGTACTATTGCTAACTTATTGACGCGTTTTTACGATATCGATTCGGGCGATCTACATTTAGATAATATTGATATTCAAGATTACACCTTGTCAAATTTACGTTCCCAAGTTGCGGTAGTATCGCAAAGTGTTCATTTGTTTAATGACACGATTGCAAATAATATTGCTTACGCAGGTGGTGATGCTTATACCCGTGCTGATATTGAACGTGTCGCTGAGCTTGCTTATGCAATGGACTTTATTAAAAACATGGAGCATGGGCTTGATACTATTATTGGCGAAAATGGTGTGAGTTTATCGGGTGGTCAACGCCAGCGTCTTGCTATTGCTCGTGCGTTATTACGTAATGCGCCAGTGTTAGTGCTCGATGAAGCGACGTCTGCTTTGGACACTGAGTCAGAACGTGCAATTCAACAGGCACTGGATGAGCTGCAAAAAGATCGTACTGTTTTAGTTATTGCTCACCGCCTATCAACGATTGAAAAAGCGGATCAAATTTTAGTGGTCGATGATGGTGAAATCATTGAACGTGGCACACATGGCGAATTAATTAGCTTAAATGGTGCCTATGCGCAACTTCATCGTATTCAATTTGGTGATTAATTGTGGCAGCTATTATTGAGGCTCTGTGGTATCAATCTGCGCTTAAAGGTAAAGCGAGAATTGCTTATTTACTGTTGTGGCCATTATTGTGGCCCCTCAGTCAACTGTTTGGCATGATTAGTCGTCGTAAGCGGCAGCAGTATGTTGACGGTAAAAAAGTAGCATATCGAGCGCCAGTACCCGTGGTTATTGTTGGTAATATTACTGCTGGTGGTAATGGTAAAACACCTGTCGTGATCTGGTTGGTAGAGCAACTCTTAGCGCAAGGATTAAAACCCGGTGTCGTTTCACGTGGTTATGGTGGTAAAGCGCCGTATTATCCGTATTTTGTCGAGAGTGATACCAGTACTGATCTTGCTGGCGATGAACCAGTATTGATTCGTCGTAGAACTGGCGTGCCTGTTGCGGTTGCCCCGGTTCGAAGCGAGGCAGTAAAACTGCTATTGAAGCATGATATTGATGTCATCATTACTGATGATGGTTTACAGCACTATGCTCTTGAGCGCGATCTTGAATTAGTCGTTATTGATGGTAAACGTCGATTTGGTAATCAGCAATTATTGCCATTAGGCCCGTTACGAGAATCATGTCAGCGTTTAAATGATGTTGATTTCCTTATTTGTAATGGTGGCATCGCTCACGCTAATGAAGCGATAATGCATTTATCACCATCAGAATTAATTAATATTAAAACCGGTGCCCGTTGTGCGGCTACATCGTTAGCGTCGGTCGTTGCAATGGCGGGTATTGGTCATCCCCCACGATTTTTTGCGACATTAGATACGTTAGGAGTAAAGCCTGTTGTATGTCAGCCTTTTGCTGATCATCAAGCATTTACTCATCAAACATTATTAGAGTTAGCCCAACAAGGGCAACATTTAGTCATGACTGAAAAAGATGCGGTAAAGTGTTACCCATTCGCTGAGGATAATTGGTGGTATCTGCCTGTTGATGCAGTTATCTCTGAGCCACAAGCATCAGCCATAATTAAACAGATTATAGAGGTTAAGGAAAAGTATGGATCACCGTCTGCTTGAAATCGTTGCTTGCCCTGTATGTAAAGGCAAATTGAATTTCGATAAAGAAAATAATGAATTAGTGTGTAAGTTTGATCGTCTTGCTTATCCTATCGATGATGGTATTCCTGTTCTACTTGATTCAGAAGCGCGTACATTAAGTTCTGATGAGGTTAAGTAATGGCCTTTACTGTTATTATTCCTGCTCGTTATCAATCAACACGTTTACCTGGTAAACCGTTAGCTGATATTGCAGGTAAACCGATGGTGCAATGGGTTTACGAACAAGCATGTAAATCTGGTGCCGATCAGGTCATTGTTGCGACTGATGATCAACGTATTGTCGATGTGGTACATAGTTTTGGTGGTGAGGTCTGTTTAACCCGAACTGATCATCAATCAGGTACCGAGCGTTTGGCTGAGGTGGTTGCTAAATATCAACTTGCAGATGATCATATTGTGGTGAATGTGCAAGGTGATGAGCCGCTCATTCCAGATACAATTATTCGTCAAGTTGCAGATAATATTGCGAATTTCAATGCACCAATGGCAACATTAGCGGTAGAGATTGATCTTCATGATGAAATCTTTAATCCTAACGCAGTAAAAGTGGTGACGGATAAAGACGGTTACGCATTGTATTTTAGTCGCGCCGCTATTCCTTGGGATCGTGATAATTTTGCTAAGCAACCGCGGATTGTTCATCATAATATACTGCGTCATATTGGAATTTACGCTTATCGTGCAGGGTTTATTAATACCTACATTAATTGGCAGCCAAGCCCACTAGAACAGATTGAATCATTAGAGCAACTTCGCGTGCTTTGGTATGGTGAAAAAATTCATGTTGATGTTGCTATTGATGCACCGCCAGCAGGGGTTGATACATTAGAAGATTTAGAAAAGGTACGTCAATTAGTGAGTTAACAGAAATAGTTAGTTCGCAAAAAGAATATTATTGGCATAAAAAAACCGAGTATTATTTACTCGGTTTTTTTGTTTCTAAATAAAGCCAATATTGGATTATTCAGCAATTTTTACACGGATACGGCTTTTATCAACCATCATTTCATGAAGAGCTTTCATTGCGCGAGTTGCTTGCTCATCATCAGCCATTTCAACAAATGCAAATCCTTTTGATTTACCTGTTTTTTCGTCTAATACAAGATTACACGCACTAATTTTGCCAAATTCTTCAAACATTTTATGAATTTGATCTTCAGTGGTACTGCGAGAAAGGCTACGGATTAAAAGTTTCATGAATTAAATTCTTTGTTAAGTAATAAGTCATTATTTTATCATGAAATGCAGTAAAGCATGCTGAGATTAGAATAAAATAATGAGATAAAAATAATACTAGAACAGCATGAGTTTAATAATGATGCTAAAAATAAGGTTAGCTTAAAAAAGCCAGAGTTATACAATGTTTCCTCTGGCTAAAAATAAAGTAGCTAAAACATGATGTTGGATAATTTATAACGTTTCATGTTTTGCCTTCTCGGCCTGTTAATGTTCAGTTTTTGAGTTTAATAATAGACGGGTAATACGCTGCCATAATTGCCCTAAACGTTCGTGTTCAATAATTTCCATTTGAGTGAGGTAGGTTGAATCAGGCACAAAATCACGAATGTTATTACTGGCTCTAAAATTTGTTGGTGCGGCAATTGGCTGTAATCCAGCTTGATGGAAATAGTAAAGTGCACGGGACATTTGACTGGCTGATGTTACTAAAATCATATTCTTATCTTTAACAACATCAGCAGCTTGAAAAGCTTCTTCTTTGGTGTCTTTTGTCGATTCAAATAATAAAATATCCCGTTTATTAACACCTAACGCTATGGCTAAGTGCGCCATTAAACGAGCATGACTAATGCCATGAGAGGCTATTCCACCATATCCTGATAAAATTAATTTTGCGCCAGGATACATACGGAAGATACGAATACCTTCAACTAACCGTGCAATCGCAGTTTGAGATAGCTCAGAGGTAATTGGAAAGGTTTTATCAATCACTTGATCATTACCTAGCACCATTACATAGCTAATCGGTTTAGTGGTACTTACAAAGGCTGAATTTTCTTGTTCTAATGGTCGTAGTAAAAAGGTTGTTAGTGGTTGAAAAGAACATAAGAAAATACCAATTAGAGAGATACTTACTAAGATAGAAGCTAATTTTTTTCGACGTGTAAACCACAGTACGCATAAACCAATAACGCCGACTAATAATAGAAACGGTAGCGGCATTATTAATGTTGAGATGATTTTTTTAAGTATAAACATAATATGTCGTCCGAAATTTCAGCAGTTGAGCCCTAAAATCGATCACAAGCCTTTATTCCTTTACCGCTTGTGAGAAAATAAGCCATATTCTAGCATCGCTATCATAACGTAAATGAGCCATGAAAAAAGACCGAAATTTTGACGATTTAGCGAAAAAATTCGCTGATAATATTTATGGCACAGCGAAAGGTCAAATACGACAAGTTGTTGTTTGGCAAGATATCGAATATATACTGCAGGAATTGAATGGTGTCTCGCCATTACAAGTATTAGATGCTGGTGGCGGTATTGGGCAAATATCTCAAAAAATAGCGGCTCTTGGGCATTACGTAACATTATGTGATCTTTCTAGCGAAATGTTGACATTAGCGGAACAAGAAATTGCTAAAAATGGCTTAGTTGAGCAATATCGGTTAGTGCATTCACCGATTCAAGAAATTAGTGAGCATATTGAAGCTCCCGTTGATTTAATTCTTTTTCATGCGGTTATGGAGTGGCTGGCTGATCCAATTGCAACATTAACCGATTTATTAGATAACGTAAAACCCGGTGGCGTTATCTCTGTCATGTTTTATAACTACAACGGGTTATTGTTTAAGAATCTGATTTGTGGGAATTTAACCCATATAGAACAGGGCATGCCACACCGTAAACGGTTTAAATTACAACCTCAGCAAGATATAAAACCTGATGATGTATATCAGTGTCTAACGACGGCTGGGTTTGACATAATGGGTAAGACCGGCGTACGCACATTCCATGATTATATGCAGCATGATCGAATGGGTGATTACAGTTTCGAACAAGTTCTTGATATGGAGCAAAAGCTTTGTCGTCAGGAACCTTTTTTGTCATTAGGTCGTTACATTCATGTGTATGCGCGTAAGCCTCTCACAGATGTAACGTCAACAGTGGTGACAAATTTAAATAATAGCAATAAGGACAAGGGATGAGTGAAGTTATCCAGACTGTTCCTGAGTTAGTAAATTGGGTCAAAAATAATGAGTTTGCCCTTAATTTACCGACAGAACGGCTGGCGTTCTTGTTAGCGATTGCTGTCTTAAGTGGTGATCGCTTTGATGAAGAATTAGGGGAAGGTGAATTGGTTGATGCATTTCGCATTGTGAGCGATATGTTCGGTCAAACCAAGGAAACCCTAGCATTTCGTGCCAATAACGCCATAAATGAATTGGTAAGACAGCGGTTGATATCACGTTTTACCAGTGAGGTGACTGATGGCGCTAGTATTTATCGATTAAGTCCGTTAGCGCTCGGCATTACTGATTATTACGTGCGGCAACGTGAATTCTCAACACTAAAACTATCTATTCAGTTAGCAATGGTGGCAGATGAGATCAATAAAGCAGCGACAGCAGCACAAGACGGCGGTGATGAAAAACATTGGCATCTAAATGTGCATGCAGTTTTAAAATATTCCGTCGCTGAAATCTTTGATCGTATCGATTTAAACCAACGTGCAATGGATGAGCAGCAGCAACAAGTGAAGCTCAATATTGCAGAGTTATTAAATCAAGACTGGCAAGCTGCTATCAGTAATTGTGAAGCATTACTTGATGAAACATCATCAACACTACGTGAATTGCAAGATACATTGCAGGCCGCAGGTGATCAGCTTCAAAGTCAATTACTTACTATTCAAGAAGCGATTCAAGGACGTAATGATCTTGATTTTGTTGATGGTATGATTTATATCCTGCAAACGAAATTAGATCGCATTATCAGTTGGGGACAACAAACGATTGATTTATGGATTGGCTATGATCGCCATGTGCATAAATTTATTCGTACTGCGATTGATATGGATAAAAATCGCGCCTTTAGTCAACGATTACGCCAATCGGTTACCGATTACTTCGATGCACCATGGTTACTGACATTTGCAGATGCTGAACGTTTACTTGATATGCGTGATGAAACGTTAATATTACGTGATGATGAAGTGACAGGTATTGTGCCTGGAGAAATGGAATTTGAAGAACTTGATTTAGTTAACGATCTATTGGCTGAGAAAGTCGGTTTGATGTTACAAGCACATAAAGCAACAGGTGCCCCAATCAACTTGAGTGTTTTACTTAAAGATTATTTGGCACAACATCCGTATGCACAACATTTTGATTTAGCACGGATTGTGATTGATCAGGCTGTAAGAATGGGTTATTCCGAAGCGGACTTCAATGCCATTCAGCCTGATTGGAAAGCAATTAATGAATACGGAGCCAAGGTACAAGCCCATGTCATTGACAAATATTGAAGAATTTATGCCGGAGAAGTTGGCAAAAGCAATTGCTAACCCACTTTTCCCTACGCTAGATAACGCGTTGCGCTCTGGCCGCCATGTTTCAAGTGAAGATTTAGATAGCCACGCTTACTTAATTGAGTTTGAGAAAGAATTAGCGATGTTTTATCGTCGTTATAATGCTGAATTAGTACGTGCACCTGAAGGTTTTTTATACTTACGTCCGCGTTCAACCTCATTGATCGGTCGTTCAGTGTTATCTGAAATTGATATGCTCGTTGGTAAGGTATTGTGTTTTCTTTATCTTAGCCCTGAGCGTTTAGCACACGAAGGTATCTTTACTAATCAAGAGCTATTTGATGAGTTATTAGTATTAGCTGATGAACAAAAGTTAATGAAACTTGTCACCAATCGCGCATTAGGTTCTGATCTTGATCGTGAAAAGTTGTTTGATAAAGTAAAAACGTCATTACGTCGTTTACGTCGCTTAGGAATGCTTATTCCAATTGGTGAGAATGGTAAGTTCCGTATCAGTGAATCTGTGTTCCGTTTTGGTGCTGATGTACGTACTGGCGATGATGTCCGTGAAGCGCAGTTACGATTGATTCGTGACGGTGAAGCCGTGGTTCACCAGCAAACGTCAAGTCAATCAAGTTTACTTGATGATATTGACACCAATAATCAAGAAATGCTTGAAATGCAACAAGATGTAGAGCAAGCGGTACAGGAGAGTAGTATTTAATGGAACGCGGCAAGTATCAATCGCTCACTATGATCAACTGGAACGGCTTTTTTGCACGTACCTTTGATATTGATAATTTGGTGACAACGCTTTCAGGCGGTAACGGTGCGGGTAAATCTACCACGATGGCAGCGTTTATCACGACACTGATTCCAGACCAAAGCTTACTACACTTTCGTAATACCACTGAAGCTGGTAGCTCAAATGCTTCACGTGATAAAGGTCTTCACGGTAAATTAAAACCCGGTGCCTGTTATGCAGCACTGGATGTGGTTAACTCAAAGCAGCAACGTATTATTTTTGCAGTTAAATTACAGCAAGTGGCTGGCCGCGATAAGAAAGTGGATATTAAGCCATTTTTGATTCAAGGTTTACCGTCACATATCAAACCTGCTGAAATTTTAGTTGAAACGATTTCTGAAAACCAAGCCCGTGTTCGTCAGCTTAACGATGTCAAAGATCTCGTTAGCCAGCACGAAGGGGTGCAGTTTAAAACATTTAACTCGGTAACTGATTACCATACGCAAATGTTTGAAATGGGTGTATTACCGAAGAAATTACGTAATAGCCAAGATCGTTCAAAGTTCTATCGTTTAATTGAAGCCTCTTTATACGGTGGTATTTCAAGTGCAATCACTCGTTCACTACGTGACTATTTATTACCGCATAATTCTGGGGTAAAAAAAGCTTTCCAAGATATGGAAGCGGCGTTACGTGAAAATCGTATGACGTTAGAAGCGATCAAATTAACTCAAACGGATCGTGACTTATTTAAGCATTTGATTTCTGAAGCAACCAATTATGTTGCTGCCGATTATATGCGTCATGCTAACGAACGTCAGCAAAAACTAGAGCAAACACTGCGTTTACGTGGTGAGCTAATGGGTTCGCGTCAGGCGCTTGTTGATCAGCAATCATCGTTAAATAACATGAATGCAGAGCTTGGTGAACTTACCGAGCAAGAAGGTGCATTAGAGCAAGATCATCAAGCGGCCTCTGATCACTTGCAGCTAGTGCAAACGGCTGTTCGCCAAGCTGAGAAAATTGCTCGCTATAAAGAAGATCTTGAAGAGTTAACTGAACGTCTTGAAGAACAAGTGATGGTGGTTGAAGAGGCGGCTGAACAATTAGCGATAGCCGAAGAACAATCACAGCTAACAGAAGAAGAAGTTGATAGCTTAAAAACCCAGTTAGCAGACTACCAACAAGCATTGGACATGCAGCAAACCCGTGCATTGCAGTACCAACAAGCGGTACAAGCATTAGAAAAAGCACGTAATTTGTCTGGTGATCATCAAATGCTGCCAGACCAAGCGCCACCGTATCTTGCACAACTTAAACAACAGCAAGACACGCAAACAACGGCGTTATTGGCATTAAAGCATAAGCTTGATATGTCATCAGCAGCCGCGCAGCAGTTTGAAAAAGGCTTAGCAATTGTGACTACAATTGCGGGTGTTGTTGATCGTACTACTGCGAGTGATAAAGCGCGCGAGTTAATTGAGCATGGTCGTCAGCTTCGTTCTGTTTCTGAGCGTGGTGAACAACTTAAAGCACAATATCGTGATTTAGAACGTAGTGTGCGTAGTCAACGTCAAGCGATTGAACTTGCTGAAACGTATGCTAAAAAGTTTGCGACTACCATTGATGGTGAATTGGCATTAGCGGAAGAACAAGCGCGCCATGAAGCAACCTTAGAAAGCTTAGAGCAAGATCAAGCGAGCTTGGTTGAGCAACGTAATGACATGCGTCATAACGAGCAAAGATTGGTTGTACGTATTAGCGCACTTGAAGCTTCTGCACCAACGTGGATTGCCGCTTCAGATGCACTTGAAACCCTTGCCGACCAAGCCAATACTGAATTAACCAGTAGCCAAACGGTAATGGATGCAATGCAAGCAACACTTGATAATGAACGTCAAGTGTCAGCGAAGCGTGACCAATTAGCGCAACGCAAACAAACATTAGAGCATGATATTGAACACTTGGCACAACCAGGTGGTAGTGACAATTTAGGTCTGCGTGCGTTGGCTGAGACGCTTGGCGGTACGATGTTATCTGAAATTTATGATGACATTACGCTTGCGGATGCGCCTTATTTCAGTGCGATGTATGGCCCATCGCGTCATGCAATTATCGTCCCTGATTTAAGTGGCATTAAAGAAAAGCTGATTGCTCTTGATGATTGTCCCGATGATTTGTACATCATTGAAGGTGATGCTGATTCATTTGATGACAGTGGCTTTGATGTTGATGAACTTGAGAATGCAGTATGTGTGCATCTTAACGATCGCCAATTACGTTATTCACGCTTCCCGAAAGTGCCATTATTTGGCCGAGCAGCACGTGAACAGCGATTAGAGTCTTTACGTGATGAGCGTGATCAAGTGGTAGAAGATCACGCCAAAGCGGCATTTGATTCGCAAAAGCTACAACGTTTATACCAAAGCTTTAATAGTTTTGTGGCAACCCATATGGCGATTGCCTTTAATGCCGATCCTGAGGTTGAACTAAAACAAGCCCGTGATCAGCGTAATCAGATCATGCGCCAGTTGGCAGAGTCACAAGTACAAGAGCAACAACAACGTAGCCAACTGGCCGCAGCACGTGAAGGCTTAACCTTACTGGGCAAATTAAACCCCATCGTGACATTGCTTGAAGATGAAACGCTAACTGAACGTTTTGCAGAAGTTGAACAGCAACTTTCGCAAATGGATGAAGCGCGTAATTATTTGGATCGTTACGGTAAAGCATTGATTGAACTTGAAGGATTAGTATCAGCACTTAATGCCGATCCTGAGCAGTTTGATGCATTACAAGCCAATTACGAAGCCGCCGATCAAAAACTGCAACAACTTAAAACATTGATTTTTGCGATTGCAGATTTGGCCGAGCGTCGTCATTACTTTAGTTATGCTGATTCGGTTGAGTTATTGAGCAAGAGTTCAGAGCTTAATGATCAGCTAAAACTAAAATTAGCGACCGCTGAGCAACAACGTAATACAACTCGTGCAAGCTTGAAGCAATCACGTGCACAAACTAACCAATATAACCAGTTGTTAGCATCTCTGAAAAGTTCGCATCAAGCTAAGAATGAAACTGTGCTTGAGTTTGAACGTGAGCTGCAAGAGTTGGGTGTTCGTGCCGATGTTGAAGCAGAAGAACGTGCATTAGTGCGTCGTAATGAACTGAATGAACGCTTACACAGTTCACGTAATCGTCGCAGTACATTAGAGAAATCAACCACGTCAATTGAGCTTGAAATGAAAGGCTTGATGAAACGTTTACGTAAAGTGGGTAAAGATTACCAAGACTTCCGTAAGTTGGTTGTGAATGCTAAAGCAGGCTGGTGTGCGGTATTACGCCTTGCTCGTGAAAGTGATGTTGAACGTCGTTTACATCGCCGTGAAATGGCATACATGTCGGCTGACGAACTACGTTCATTATCAGATAAAGCGCTAGGTGCATTGCGCCTGGCGGTGGCTGATAACGAAAACTTACGTGATGCATTACGTGCCTCAGAAGATGTGGCGCGTCCTGAGCGTAAAGTGTTGTTCTATATTGCGGTGTATCAGCATCTACGTGAGCGTATTCGTCACGATATTATTCGTACTGATGATCCGGTTGAAGCTATCGAAGAAATGGAAGCGGAGCTTGGTCGTTTAACAGAAGAACTTACCGCACGTGAACAACGTTTAGCGATCAGCTCTGATTCTGTTGCGAAGATTATTCGTAAAACAATTCAGCGTGAGCAAAACCGTATTCGAATGCTTAACCAAGGTCTACAACATGTTGGTTTTGGACAGGTATGTGGTGTTCGTCTTAACGTTAAAGTACGTGAAACGCATGAATCGTTACTGCTTGGGTTACTTGATCAAAAAGATCAACATAACGATTTATTTGGTAATAATCGTCTAACGTTCTCAGAAGCGATTGCGAAATTATTCCAGCGTTTAAATCCACATATTGATATGGGTCAGCGTTCACCGCAAATTCTGGGTGAAGAGTTACTGGATTACCGTAACTACCTTGAGCTGAACATTGAGGTTAATCGTGGTACTGATGGTTGGCTACAAGCAGAATCAGGTGCGTTATCGACCGGTGAAGCTATTGGTACTGGTCAAGCCATTCTATTGATGGTTATACAAAGTTGGGAAGAAGAATCTCGCCGTTTACGCGGTAAAGATATTATTCCTTGTCGTTTGTTATTCCTTGATGAAGCCGCGCGTTTAGATGGTAAATCTATTGCGACCTTATTTGAGTTATGTGAACGTCTAGATATGCAGCTATTAATTGCGGCCCCTGAAAATATTAGCCCTGAAAAAGGTACGACCTATAAATTGGTACGTAAAATATTTAAAGATCGTGAACATGTACACGTAGTGGGTTTACGCGGTTTCGGTGCTAAACCAAAAGTAGAAATACCCGTACAAGGGATATTAGATATTGAACCTGTGTAAACAGTAATTATATCAATTAGTTCTTTTAGTACGCAAAAAAGCCAGCAGTGATGCTGGCTTTTTTTATGGCTGTAATTTGTCTCAAAGGCTGTTATTGATAGAACTAATTGAGCGTTAAACGTGAATGTTATTCATCATTGACTATAATTTCATCAATCCATTGTTATTCGTGAATGGTATATCGCTGTTGTAATGATTATCTAGAGGTCAATTATGGCTCGTACTGAAATTACTGAACAAGAACGTGGTCGCTATGAATGGTGGGCCTTTTTATTCATTATTATTCTATTATTTCCATTGTTATCCATGGCGTTAGTGAGTGGTTATGGTTTTACGATATGGGCGTTACAAGTGTTTGTTTTTGGTCCTCCTGGGCATGGTTAGGTTGTAATGTTTCGATGAACTAAGCAACGGAGGGAGAACAATGGTGACGTTCATAAAAAAATTATGGTTAACCTTTTGGCGTCCAGCAACAAAGATAAGCCTTGGTGTACTGACCCTTGGTGGGTTTGTTGCTGGTGTTGTCTTTTGGGGTGGGTTTAATACTGCGTTAGAAGTGACTAATACTGAAAAATTTTGTATCAGTTGTCATTCAATGCGCGATACCGTTTATCCAGAATTACAAGGTACCATTCACTGGGAGAATAATGCAGGAGTGAGGGCAACGTGTCCTGATTGTCATGTTCCCCATAATTGGACCGATAAAATCGCCCGTAAAATGCAGGCCAGTAAAGAAGTGTTTGGTGCGATTGTCGGCACCATTGATACCCCTGAAAAATTTGAAGCGAAGCGGTTGGAATTGGCTCAGCATGAGTGGAAGCGGTTTGCAGCTAATAAATCTTTAGAATGTAAAAGCTGCCACAGTTACGACAGTATGAAATGGGATGAAATGTCGCCACGGGCACAAGTACAAATGAAGCAAGCGGCTGCAAAAGATCAAAGCTGTATTGATTGTCATAAAGGGATTGCCCACCATTTACCGTCAAATATGGATTCATCAGGCGGCATGATTTCTGAATTAGCGGCTGTGGCACAAAATACAGATTATGAGAACGGTAATACTTACTACAGTATGCAGTTTATCCCTATGTTTGAAGATGAGGCAAAAACCCAAGATGGTGGATCATTAGAGCCAGCATCGGGTGTGAAAGTTGTCGCTGTTAAAGATGACATGTTACAAATTGAGATCAGTGGTTGGCGTAAGGAAAAAGGGTTTGGTCGCGTTATTAATCAAGATTTTGGTATGAATATACCAACCGCAGCATTAAGCAAAAAAGCGGCTCAAAACAAGAATATTGTTAAAGGGACGACCGCAAAAGAAGATGATATAACAGGGCTTAAATGGCAACAAGTCACAGCGACTCTGTGGGTAGAAAAAGCGAAGTTTGTGAGTAATGTTAATGATATTTGGTCAGTTGCACAATCAGCTTATAAAACCAATTGTAGTGTCTGCCATACTCAACCTGCCGAAAATCATTTTGATGCCAATACGTGGCCGGGAATGTTTAATGGCATGTTAGCGTTTGTGAATTTTGATACCGACAGTGAAGCCATTGTTTTGAAATATTTACAAAATCATTCATCAGATTTTGCAAAAGACAAACATTGATAGCGTATCCCGTTTAAAAAGAGGAAAGATCTATGTCTTTGAGTCGGCGTAAATTTTTACAAGGGTTAGCGACAACCAGTGCTGCTTCTGTGATTGGCCCAGGGTTATTATTACAAGTTGCACACGCGAGTGATACTAATACGCCAGCCGCCGATGCGCCGGGCATTTGGAAGGTATCGGGTTCTCATTGGGGGGCATTTCGAGCTCGAATATATAATGGCCAAGTCGCTGAAATAAAACCGTTAGAATTTGATAAAAATCCTACCGATATGTTAAACGGGATCAAAGGCTTAATTTATAGTCCTTCACGAGTGCGCTATCCGATGGTGCGCTTAGATTGGCTCAAGAAAAATAAATATAGTGGTGAAACTCGCGGTAATAATCGCTTTGTACGGGTGACATGGGATGAAGCATTAGATTTATTTTATCAAGAGTTACAACGGGTGCAGAAAGATTACGGTCCGTGGGCATTGCATGCTGGTCAAACAGGATGGCGAGAAACAGGACAGTTCCAAAGTTGTACGTCGCACATGCAACGTGCTGTGGGCATGCATGGTAACTTTATTAAGAAAGTTGGTGATTATTCTACTGGCGCAGGGCAAACTATTTTACCTTACGTATTAGGCTCAACAGAGGTTTATGCTCAAGCAACCACATGGTCAACCATACTCAAAGATTGTAAGACATTGATATGGTGGTCAAACGATCCGATTAAAAATAGTCAGGTAGGGTGGCAATGTGAAACCCACGGTTCTTATGCTTACTATGAGCAATTAAAACAGAAAGTGGCTGATGGCAAGATCCGCATGATCTCGGTCGATCCTGTGGTATCAAAATCGCAACAATATTTTAATTGTGAACATCAATACGTCAACCCTCAAACTGATGTGCCTTTCATGCTTGCCATTGCGCATACATTGTATAAAGAAGATTTGTACGATAAACAATTTTTAGAAATGTATACACTCGGCTTTAATGAGTTCTTACCTTATTTATTAGGCACAGGTAAAGACAAAATAGCTAAAACGCCAGAGTGGGCTGAGCCTATTTGTGGTGTAAAAGCAGATGCTATTCGAGAATTTGCACGTAATTTAGTGAAAGATCGCACCATGTTGATGTTTGGTTGGGCGGTGCAGCGTCAACAGCATGGTGAACAACCGTATTGGATGGGGGCGGTTTTAGCATCCATGTTAGGTCAAATCGGTTTGCCCGGTGGTGGGGTGTCTTATTCGCATTTTTATAGTGGGGTTGGATTACCTTTTAGCACTGCTGCTGGTCCCGGTGGTTTTCCGCGTAATGTTGATGAAGGTCAGCAACCTATTTGGAATAATACTGATTTTAAAGGTTATAGCTCAACGATTCCGGTTGCTCGATGGATTGATGCCATTATAGAACCGGGTAAAAAAATTCAATATAACGGCGCTAATGTGGTCTTGCCGGATATTAAAATGATGGTGTTTAGTGGTTGTAATCCATGGAATCACCATCAGCAGCGTAACCGTATGAAAGAGGCATTTAGAAAGCTGCAAACGGTGGTTAATATTGATTATACATGGACACCAACGTGCCGTTTTTCTGATATTGTTTTACCTGCTTGTACACAATTTGAACGTAGTGATCTCGACCAATATGGTACTTACTCAACCAGTGGTATTCTAGCGATGCACAAATTGGTTGATCCATTATATCAATCAAAAACCGACTTTCAGATATTCACTGAATTAACAGAACGATTTGGAAAAAGTAAACAATATACCCGTGGTATGACAGAAATGCAGTGGATTGAACAACTGTATAATGATTGTCGAAAAGCTAATGACGGTAAGCATGAAATGCCAGAATTTAAACAATTTTGGCAACAAGGATTGGTCGAATTTACCACAGACCAGACCTATGTCAGTCATGCTGCTTTTAGAGAAGATCCTGAAATTAATAGCTTAGGTACACCTTCTGGATTTATTGAAATTTATAGCCGTAAAATTGCGCGTTATAACTATGAGCATTGCCAAGGCCACCCCATGTGGTTTGAAAAAGAAGAGCGTTCACATGGCGGACCTAAATCTGATAAATTCCCATTTTGGCTCCAATCATGCCATCCTAATAAACGCTTACATTCACAAATGTGTGATTCTGAAGACTTCCGTAATACCTATGCCGTAAAAGGGCATGAACCCGTTTATATCAACCCTGACGATGCGAATAAAAAAGGCATTAAAGAGGGTGATATTGTAAGAGTGTTTAATGATCGTGGGCAGTTGTTAGCAGGCGCTGTGCTTTCAAGTCATTATCCAACTGGAGTGATTCGAATTGAAGAAGGGGCGTGGTTTGGGCCATTGAATAATGATATTGATGCGATTGATACTTATGGCGATCCTAATACATTAACCATTGATATTCCAACCTCAGAGCTTGCTCAAGCAACCAGTGCGAATACCGTAGTGGTCGATTTTGAAAAATTCACGGGTAAAGTTCCACCAGTGACATCGTTCAGTGGACCACTTTATGTTAGTTAATTAAAAATGTGATCACCGATCAACAATAAAGAGTAACTTTGGTAGCCATTTATTCATTTCTTATACAATTAATAAAGGATTGTAATTAAGAGAATATGACATGGCTGATAACACTGAATTCCCCGAAGGTGATGATTTTTCAGGTGTAAAAAAGCGTAATGTTCCCAAGTTTGAACAAGGAGAAAGCATTTTACAGGCGGCGGGTGGTGAGATTGGTGTACAACAGTTGGTTGCTGATTTTTATTATTACATCGATAACTTACCTGAAGCGGTAACAATACGTGCCATGTACCGTCATGATTTAACTGAAGCTCAGCAAAAATTGACGACATTTTTAATTGGTTGGTTGGGTGGAAAAGATCATTATAGTGAACGATATGGACGCATGAACCTTGCTAGTGCTCATCACCACCATCATATTGGTTTAGCTGAAAAACAAGCATGGCTCATGTGTATGCAAAAAGCCGTTGATGCTCAACCTTATGATGAGTTACTAAAACGCTTTATTATGGTGCAATTGTCTTTTCCTGCTGAGATCTGCCGTAATCGTAATTAGCTAAAAGGCAGTTATGGATGTATTACGATTTAATCAATTCCAAACTGGAATGGATTGCTATCCAAGCTTTCACTGTTCGATATACTCAATCACCGTTATTATTCTGCTATTAGTATGTTGATTAATAAAGTGATCGTAAATGGAATTAGGTATAGATGTATTAGTGATTTTATTTTTTGTGGCACTTGCCGCAGGGTTTATTGATGCGATTGCTGGTGGCGGAGGAATGCTTACTGTGCCTGCGCTTTTATCTGTCGGGATCCCACCGGCTCAAGCATTGGCAACCAATAAATTGCAAAGCTCATTTGGTAGTTTTTCTGCATCTTGGTATTTTGTCCGTAATGGATTAGTTAATCTAAAACAAATGCGATTGGCTATAGGTTGCACATTTGCAGGTTCGGCAATTGGGGCTGTATTAGTACAATATATTGATGCTAGCGTATTAACGAGCCTTATTCCTATATTGCTGGTCTGTATTTCACTGTATTTCTTATTATCCCCCAATATTGGCACAGGGGGAGGCACGCCTAAATTATCAGAAGCCGCTTTTGCATTTTCGGTTGGTACAAGTATTGGTTTTTATGATGGTTTTTTTGGTCCAGGAACAGGATCATTTTTTACCATCTGCTTTGTTGTTCTTGCTCAATTAGGGCTAGTAGAAGCTACCGCCCGCACTAAAGTTCTAAATTTTACCTCTAATATTGCCGCGTTAATCTTGTTTATTTTGGCTGGATTACCTGTTTGGAAGGTAGGGTTAATAATGGCCGTTGGTGGTTTTATGGGCGCACGATTAGGCGCACACGTTGTTATTAGTAAAGGTCAGCGCTTTATTCGACCAATGGTAGTAATAATGTCGATGGGAATGGCGATTAAATTGCTGTGGCAACAGCATCCGCAATGGTTTCAATTATGGTTTTAACTCGTGGTGATTTATAACTATTTTGACGGTAAATTAGATAAATAGGACGAGTGAGTTCAGCGAGTTCTTCAAATTCAAAACAGAAGCGCTCGTTGATTCCTAATGTTTTTACAATTGAGTTTGGTACAAGGGCAGGTATCATGCCTGCTAGTGCTAATTGTGCCGATGCAGTGTAAGAATCCATTTCCATTAAAGGCGTGATCCCTTGCTTTTGTAGTACCGCTGCTTGTGAAATATTTGATGGATTTTTTAAATCATTAGCGATAATAGCTTTAGGTAGCGCAGAGAGAGGCTGCTTAAAGACCACTTTAAATGGTTCATCCACTAAATGTTGAGCGATAAAGCGGTATTGAGTAGGTAAATGTCCGGCACAAAAACCAATGGTAGCCTTACCTGATTGGACGTTTTCAACAATCACTGGCGTGTGATGAGTAGTGATAGAAATATACTTATCGTGCTGAAAATACTGTCCCAAAGCATCAGATAAATACCCTGCAACTAAGGTTTCAGAACAATCAATCGTAATAATTGTTTGATCGTCTAAATTCTGATGCTCAAAAATCAACCCTCGAATTTCATTAAAACTTGGGCCTACATTTTTGATTAGAGCATGTGCATCTGGGGTGAGTTTAATTAATCGGCCAGATGGAATAATCAGCTTGGTTCCTAATGTTGCTTCTAATTTTGCGATCCGTTTGCTCACTGCCGATTGGCTGATATATAAACGACTTCCTGCGCGACTCATAGTGCCTTCTTGAGCTAACACTAATAATGTTTCAATGCCTTCCAATAGCATGTTATATCTCTTCTTGGATCGTGTTAACAAATTAATTATTAAATATGTATTATTATAAATAAATGTCTATTTTTCATTGATAAATAAGGATATTACAATGACACAATCATCACAATCGTTACTTAATACGATTTATACCTTAGATATGTTAATCCAACAGTTAAGCGTTTTGAGTCATGCTCAGAATACTGATTTAAATGCACAAGTTATTACTCAATTGGCCTTATCTGAACAAGAACAGATAATATTAATACAGGTAAAAGTTGAGGCGATCAAGCGGGCTCTGAATTGTGCTTTATCCGCGGTTGAGTTACATGATGAGGCGGCAACGCAACAAGCATTATTCTTAGCAATGTACGAGTTAACGCAACAACAGATACCATCAACGTTGATAAAGTATCAGGTTGATCCTGTATTAGCGGGTTAACCTTAATTAAGCAAAAAGAAAACCGACGAATAATGTCGGTTTTCTATCGATATTATTCGTTGTCAGGACTATCTTGATTTGGTTTTTCTGGTTTTGTAATGCTACCAACTTCAAGTAATGGCGCTGCATCTAGATGTTCGGCGTTCATCATGGTTGAAATACGTTGTACAGAAGAAAGCAGTAGTGATTGTTCCCAATCTTCTAAATCTTGATATTGAGAGATAAAGCTGTCTTGTAGTGGCATTGGAGCTTTATTAAGTAAGATAAGTCCAGCTTCTGTAAGGTGAGCATGTACCTTGCGCTTATCAAGTACACTACGTTTACGTACCACTAAATTGCGTTTTTCTAAACGGTCAAGAATTGTTGTTGCGGTTGCTTGGCTCATATTGGTGTTATTAGATAGTTGGCGAATAGTAATTTCGCCCGATCCACGAATTGCACGCATTAATACTAATTGTGGACCTGTTAGTCCAGCACTCTTATTTAGTTTTCTAGAATGTAGATCAATTGCTCGAATAATTTGTCTCAGAGCAACAAGTACTTCTTCGTGCCTATCCATCTAACTCTCCCAATAAAATTTGTATGCAATAACTCTATAAATTTATTCTAATATATAGGATCTTTTTATGGTGAGAGTATACAAGAATTATAATGTTTTCATCGGTATTTATCGGTATCTAATTAATTTATTTATAGATAAATGTAATTATATGAATGTAAATCCGCTCGAAATCTCAAGGTAATGATATTAATTATTATTTTCATGTAAGATCTATACGTTTGGGAAATTTTTGGGCTGTTGTATTGTTATTTGAGATGTTGGCATCAGTAACAACCTAGATTTAACCATCATCTGAGATTTGTCTGTTTTTTATTACTGCTGGTTTTTTAGATATTTATATCTAATTTAAAGATATTATTATCCTAAATTTGAATGATAATTGTACTTCTAAGATTTGAGAATATTTCCCCCATCTATATTTAATTATTAAATAGAGTTCTATTTTCATACTTAAAGTATGGACAGGGGTAACTAATGACATTAGTTAAGCATGTTTTTTTTATTGCCATAATATTATTTGTTAGTTTTTATTTGCAAGCATTATCTGCATATGCACAATCGCTTGGAGATAAAAATGAACACGTATTATTAAATAAGACTCAACCTTTATTTTTGTCGATGGATAAATCAGGGAATATGCTCAATAGCACAAGGCAATGGATTGAGGATGCTAATGCCAAGAGGGTTAATCTGAAATACTCATCAATATTAGTTGAATTATATGTGTCGACAGGATTTAGTCAATTTTGGAAAGATCAACGTGCAATTAATGATTTTATGGATCAGCTTCGTATAGTTAGTTTATCTAAAACAAATAAAGAACTTACCGCTAGGTACCATTTACTTATTCAATTACAACCGCTAAAAAATTGGCAGCAATATGATGTTATCGCGACAGATACGTTATTAATATATATTAGCTTTATTGAACAGTTGCATGGTAAAGGAAAGTTATGGCTATTTGGTGAAACGACACCATTAAAATTACCGCAACCTAGTCAAATTATTATTAACGATATGTTGAAAAATTATGAAAATCACCGATTTAATCAATTTATTCTTCGTTTAAAACCTCAAACTTCAGAATATAATCAATTAGTCACAACAATTAATAAATTAGATTCACAACAGACGTTACGTTGGCCTGTATTAGTATTTAATGGCAAAGTTAATCCGGAACAAACAATTAAAAATATTTCAAATTTGCTTATAGTACTTGAGCGTTTAGGTGATATTTCAGGTCAAGACGCCAAGCGTTATCAATCACAACATAAATCGTTATATACCGGTCGTCTTGTGTTGGCAATAAAACATTTCCAATCGCGACATGGCTTAATGCCTGATGGAATTATTGGACCGAAAACACAGCAATGGTTAGCATTAAATCCAACGCAGCGGGTGCGATTATTAGCGTTAAATGCTCAACGATTACGGCTTTGGTCTACAAGTCTTTATACTGGTATCGTGGTAAATGTCCCAAGTTACTACATGAAGTTATGGTTAGATGGACGCTGGATAATGACAAGTAAGGTGATTGTTGGTAAACCTTCACGTCAAACGCCAATTTTCAATTCGATGGTAAATTCAGTAGTCTTTAATCCATATTGGAATGTTCCTAATTCAATTATGAAAAAAGATATTTTACCAAAGGTAAAGCGTAGTCGAAGTTATTTAAAGCGTCATAATTATGAAGTTATTCGTAGTTGGAGCAGTACTGAAAAGATAAATATAAATTCAATTCCATATCGCTTATTAACACCCAATAAATTTCCTTATCGTTTACGCCAAAAGCCAGGTAAAAAAAATGCACTAGGCTTGTATAAATTTAATATTCCTAATAATCAAGCTATTTACCTTCATGATACTTCATACCCAGTATTATTTAATAAGTATGAGCGCGCATTGAGTTCAGGTTGCGTGCGTGTGCTTGAGTCAAAATCACTTGCGTTAGCATTATTTCAATATTCAGGGAAAAATGAATCGCAATTTAATGCATATTCTAATAGTAAAAAAACACGCACAATTAGGTTAAATAAAGGTAAAAAAGTGCCAGTGGAAATTATTTATCAAACGGCATGGGTGAATGATGACGGTGCGGTTAATTATCGTTTTGATATTTACGAATATGACTAATGACAACAAATAATGCGGTATTAATTTCTTCTTACAATAATAATTTAGTGTAAGTTAATGATATTTAAAAATAGATTTATCAATTTGATATTATGTGACTTGTGTATTTGACTGCTTAATTAACTAAAGATAATGTTCTGCAACATTGGTATATGAATTGCTTTGGCAATAAAGAACATTTTTATTTGGTTGTGTAAATTATGTCAAATTTAGATATTAGTCGCCGTAAGTTTTTAACATTAAGTGGATTAGCTGTTGGAGCATGTATGCTCCCGAATATTGTTCAAGCGAGTTCTTTTCAAGCAACAACACCTCGAACGATGCTATTACGCAATTTGCATACAGGTGAAGAGTTAGAAACGAAATATTTCAATGGTAAAACCTATGTGGGTAAAGAAGTTCGACGTTTAGATCATCTTTGTCGTGATTTTCGTCAAAATGAAATCGCGCGTATAGATCGACGTTTGTATGATGCGATTGCGCAAATCCAATCTTATCTTGGACATGAAGGTTATGCGCAGTTATTTTCAGGTTATCGATCATCTAAAACCAATAAGATGTTAGCTAAACGTGGTGGAGTTGCAAAGAAAAGCTATCATATGAAAGCTCAGGCTATCGATTTTAATCTTGAAGGAGTTCCATTAGCTAAAATACGTAAGGCCGCATTAGATTTAAATATTGGTGGGGTTGGTTATTATCCAAATAGTCAATTTGTTCATATTGATACTGGCCCTGTACGTACTTGGAGAGGGTAGTTTATTCCTGTCATAATCTGTATTTTTAAGGGTATTCGTGGCATGCTTCGTTAAATAATGTCTTCGTTTAGGAAGTATGAATGAGTCTTCAATATAAAATTGTGCCAGTAACTCCGTTTCAGCAAAATTGCTCTATTATATGGTGTGATGAAACCCATCAAGCTGCGATTATTGATCCTGGTGGTGATATTCAACAACTTCAGAAAGAAGTGGCGGCGCTTGGCGTTAACGTTACTCAATTATTACTTACCCATGGACATTTAGATCATGTGGGTGGGGCTGAACCTCTGTCTCAGATTTTTAAGGTACCTATGATTGGTCCACAAAAAGATGATGAATTTTGGTTACAAGGCTTACCTCGTCAAAGTGAAATGTTTGGCCTTCCAATGACAGAAGCATTTACGCCGATGCAATGGCTTAATGATGGCGATGTAGTAACTGTTGGTAATCAAACCTTACAAGTGTCCCATACACCAGGTCACACGCCTGGACATGTGATTTTCTATAATGCAGATGCTAAAGTCGCATTTGTAGGGGATGTATTATTTAACGGTGGTATTGGTCGTACTGATTTTCCACAAGGCGATCATCCAACATTAATTAATTCGATTAAGACTAAATTGTGGCCTCTAGGCAATGAAGTAACATTTGTACCAGGACATGGCCCATTGTCTACCATTGGTCATGAGCGAGCGACCAATCCATTTGTTGCTGACGAAATGCCATTATATTAATGCATCACTGTGTTAGTTTACGGTAATATAGCGCTATAGAAATAGATTAAATGAAAAACCACTGTTAATTTTATTAGCAGTGGTTTTTGTTGTTTTTTAATGCTTATGGGTGTTCCGTTATGATTACAGTTGCTTTAGTTGATGATCATGTCATTGTTCGTTCTGGTTTTGCTCAATTATTATCGTTAGAGTCTGATATGAAAGTAGCAGGCCAATATAGTTCAGCACAAGAAGCACGTAGTGGATTAGCTAAGCAAGCCGTTGATGTATGTATCATTGATATTTCAATGCCTAATGAAAATGGCTTAGTTCTACTTGAAGATTTAGCAGACAATGTCAGTTGTATTATGCTGAGTGTGCATGATTCAGCAACTGTAGTAAATAAAGCATTGGCTACTGGAGCAAAAGGCTATTTAAGTAAGCGTTGTAGCCCTGATGAACTTATTCAAGCTGTACGGAAAGTTGCAAAAGGCGAATGTTATTTAGCATCTGATATCGAAATGCAATTAGAGACAACCGATCCTTACCAACAATCTGTTGCATGTTTAACAAAACGTGAACGTCAAATTAGTGAAATGCTTGCTGCTGGCCTAGATGTTAAAGCGGTTGCGGTTGAATTAGGTTTGAGTCATAAAACGGTTCATGTACATCGTGCTAATGCAATGGATAAACTCAATGTTAGCAACAATGTTGAGTTAGTTAAGTATTTTCCATTAGAAATATTGTAATGCGCCATTATGTACTTACGTCATTAGGCGGATGTTTATTTTTTATTTGTAGTTGGTTTTGTTTATGGGTTATTGCTTTTTATTTTCTGGGTGATCCTGCATTAGCTATTTTATTTTTTCCGTTTGCGTTGCGATTAGGAATAACATTACATACAGCAAGTCGTTATTGGATTGCTATTTATAGTGCTGAGTGGGGCTTAATATTATTACTTGCGAAAGCGCTTAACGATTTACCTTGGTGGCCCATCTTAGTTGCGAGTGGCTTGTCTTGGCCAATATTATGGTTTTCTCGACGTTATTATTATGGCGATCAATGGCGACAGTTATTCGTTATGGCCGCTGTTATTATATCGACTGCAATTATTAATGTTGTTATGGTCATAGGGTTTGGTTCTCTTGTTAAAATACCATTATCACCAATAGGAATGATTTTCCTTATTAGTATTACTGGTGGGTTAATGTTAGTGCCAACCTGTTATTTATTATGGAGTTTTTTATTCAACCGATCATGGATCCCATTAACGGTTGCACTCATTTCTCGACCATTAGAATTACGACATCGTGATTTATGTCTATACGCATTACTTTTTATTACTAATATATTATTACAAGTAAATTTGCCTGATGAGTTAAGTCGTTTTGCACCATTTTGTTTAGCAATACCTATTATTGTTTTTGCCTTTCGACATGGATGGCAAGGTGCATTACTCGGAACATTATTAAATAGTATTGCATTAATAGCGGCACGAAGTGATGTCAATAACATGGAAATTACGGACTTATTATTATCACTCTCGGCGCAAAGTTTAACGGGAATTTTGTTAGGTCTTGGTATTCAGCGCCAACGGGATCTTAATACTAAATTATCCTCTGAATTAGGTCGTAATCAGGTTCTATCTCGTCAATTAATTAAGACAGAAGAATCGGTTAGACGGGATGTTGCTAGAGAATTACATGATGAGATAGGCCAAAATATTACCGCAATTAGAATGCAAGCCAGTATTTTAAAACGGATTGAGATAGCACCGGTAACCCAGCAATGCGCGTCTACTATTGAGCAATTATCTCTTAATATTTATGATACAACCAAAGGTCTATTATCACGACTACGTCCAAAAACATTAGATGATCTTGGTTTAGCTAAAGCCGTAGAGCAAGTTGTCTGTGATTTGAAGTTAGAAGCTAAGGGTATTGATGTTGCAATGGCATGGGGACGTCATCAACAATTGTTGTGTGATACGACAAGTGTGACTCTATACCGTATTTGTCAAGAAGCATTGAATAATATTGCTAAGTATTCATATGCGACAGAAGTGATTATTGAATTGCATATTGATCAACAAATCAGATTACAAATTGAAGATAATGGTATCGGTTTTAAAGTAGAAGATACCTTTAAAGGTTTTGGTCTTCGAGGTATTCGTGAGCGGGTAGAAATATTGGGCGGACAATGTTCGATTATAAGTCATTATCGTGATGATTCTCAAAAAAATATCTTACAAAAACAAGTTATAAATACGGGCACAACCTTGGTAATTTTATTACCATTAATATAATTACAACCTTTAATTTATTTATATAATCAGGTACAGCATGGCAATATTATTAACCCCAACTGTTGATCAACGCTATAAATATTGGCGTTTTCATATCATGGTGAGTATGTATATTGGCTATGCGGGATTTTATTTAACCCGTAAAAATTTCACGTATGCAATGCCCGCTATGATTGCTGATTTAGGTTGGGATAAAGCAGATATCGGTATGATGGGCACACTCTTTTATCTTACATATGGGTGTTCAAAATTCATTTCAGGGATGATATCTGATCGCTCTAATCCGCGTTATTTTATGGGAATAGGATTAATCGCTACGGGTATTATTAATATCTGTTTTGGATTTTCTAGTTCGATAACAGCATTTACGTTGTTATGGATAGCGAATGCATGGTTTCAAGGATGGGGATGGCCTGCTTGCTCTAAATTACTGACAACTTGGTATTCACGCTCTGAACGAGGGTTATGGTGGTCATGTTGGAATACTGCACATAATGTTGGTGGGGCATTTATTCCATTGTTGGTGGGTTTTTTGACTGTGCATTATGGCTGGCGCTACGGTTTCTTTATTCCTGGTATTATTGCCATTGTGATTGGTATTGGTCTCTGTTGGCGGTTGCGAAATAAACCGACAGCGATGGGATTACCCAGTGTCGGTTTATGGCGTAATGATTATTTAGAAGTTGCACAAGAAAACGAAGGTATTGGCCTTACACAGCGACAAGTATTATTTAAATATGTATTAACCAATAAATATTTATGGTTACTTGCTATGAGTTATGTGCTGGTTTATATCGTTCGTACCGCAATTAATGATTGGGGAAATATTTATTTAACGGAACAACACCATTATAGTTTGCTATCTGCTAATGGCGCTTTGTCATTATTTGAAATCGGTGGTTTTTTAGGGTCATTAGTTGGCGGTTGGGGTTCTGATAAAGTATTTGGCGGTAATCGTGGGCCAATGATTTTATTATTTTCAATGGGTATCTTTTTAGCTGTTGCTGCACTGTGGCTAATGCCTGTCACTAGTTATATTTTGCAGGCTGGGTGTTTTTTTGCGATAGGTTTTTTTGTTTTTGGTCCGCAAATGTTAATTGGTATGGCTGCCGCAGAGTGTTCTCATAAAGATTCAGTTGGTGCTGCTACAGGTTTTGTTGGTTTATTTGCCTATATGGGGGCTGCTTTGGCTGGATATCCATTAGCGATTATTATGAAGTATTACCATTGGACTGGTTTTTTTGTTGTAATTTCAGTGGCTGCAGCGTTAATTGGGCTATTGTTGTTGCCTTTTCTTAAAGCTCAAAAGGTTTCTGCTGCTGTTTCGTCATGAAATTAAGCGGCAGCTTTATAGCGACGTAATAGGCCAATAAAATCGTTTACAGGGCGATCAAGCACATCATCGGCAATGAAAAAATCAAAGCCAAGCAATTCTCGATTATATCGCATTCGATTAGCGATCATTGCTTGAAGCCCATGAAATTGTTCACCGTTACTCGTTATAAACGGATCATCATCAAATAATATATCTTCAAGTTGATGATTAGGGTGAACACTGTGTTTAAGTACCATGACCAATAAAACACGTTGCTCTAGTAATAACCTAGATGCAACGCGTGGGCAGATAGTACGAATAAAATCATCATAATTTTTTAGGCGAATACCAATCCAAGGCAGGGGATGATGCCATTCACCTGATGCTAGTGTTACATTCCCTATATGTTGAATATTGTGCCATGTTGTTGACCAACCCCCATAGTGACTATGAAATTGACAATGCATAAAGGTCAAGGTAAAACTCATGGAGGATGGATTGAAGAAAGTGGTGGTTAGTAGCAAGATAGATCCTAATGACATGATTATCATTAGGATACGTATTGTTGATAATTGCGTATTAAAATAGCTTAATAAAGTAAAGGTGAGGGTAGTGAATATTATCGCTGTCCAGATATAATGTTTTGTGGTTAGTTTTTCCGTATGAATATGAAGCGTTTCCATTACGGCCTCCTAAAACATTATTTCTATTCTTATTAACGTTAATCTTAGTACTAAATATATATCATACCCTTGTTATTATTTGTCCTATTCTTATATTTAAGACGTAAAATCGACGACTTTTTTTTACTCTGCTATAACTATTAACATGGAGAGTAATTCTCAGGGAGTACAAAGTATTCGGAGAAATTGATCTTATGACGATGATAAGTGCAAAGGAATTTTCTGGTTGGTTACTTGAACGATTTGCAGATGAAACACAGGGAGTATCCCTTAGCCGTGAAGATATTAATACGTTAACAGGGAGGCGAAATTTTTCTCTTGGTTATATTCACGATATACATTATGAAGTTATGCGGCATGGAATGGCATTTGTAACAGATACAACAAGAGAAATGTTTTATCTTATACCTATATCAGAGCGGCCTTGGCGTAAGCAATTAGAGAAGCATTATGAATATGATCTTTATTGTAATGTATTACCATTGAATAAATCAGGTTAATACTATTTGTATTATAACCGTCAAAAAAAGAGGATGATTATCCTCTTTTTTATGGTTGTCTGTTTTATTTTATAAGATTATAAAACAGCAGCAATACCTTTACAAAGCGGCAGCATATTTGATTTTGTCATACCTGCAACACTGATACGGCCAGAACCAACTATATAGATAGCAAACTCATCTTTTAAACGCTTTACTTGATCTTGATTGAGGCCAGAAAAAGAGAACATACCATTTTGACGTTCAATAAAACTAAAGTCTGTATTAACACCACATTGTTTTAGTGTGGCGACAAATAATACGCGCATTTCTTGAATACGATCGCGCATTTCGGTGACTTCTTGCTCCCATTCAGCTCGCAATACAGTGTCGTTTAGAATCTGTGTCACAATAGCCGCACCATGAGCTGGGGGATTTGAATAAATAACACGAGCAATGGATTTTACTTGGCTGAAAGATATTGTTGCTTGTTCAGTATTTTTTGCAACTAAAGTAAAGGCACCAACACGTTCGTTGTATAGACCGAAGTTTTTAGAGAATGAACTTGCAACAAGCAGTTCTGGCATTTGATCAGCAAAAATTCGTAGCCCTTGTGCATCTTCCTCGACACCTTGAGCAAAACCTTGGTAAGCAAAGTCAAACATTGGTAGCAAATCTTTCTCTAGGCAGAGTTTTGCAAGTGTTTGCCATTGTTGATTGGTTGGATCAATACCTGTTGGGTTATGACAACAGCCGTGGAATAAGACGACATCGCCTGCATTTGCTTGGTTTAAATCAGCGATAGTTGCATCAAAATCAATATCCTTAACTTGAGCGTTGTAATAACCATAAGTTTTAGTCTCTAAACCAGCGGCACCAAAGACACCGTGATGGTTTGCCCATGTAGGATTACTGATCCAAACAGTAACATCGCCTAACTGACGTTTAATAAATTCAGCCGCAACGCGTAATGCACCAGTGCCTCCAGGTGCTTGTGCTGTTTGGATTCGTTTTTCTGCAATAAGTGTAGAATCAGCACCAAAAAGTAGTTGTTGCACTGCTAGGCCATATTCAGGGGTGCCAGGAATGCCCAGATAAGATTTTGTTGTTTCTTGTGCTAATAGAATAGCTTCTGCTTTTTTTACGGTGGCTAAAACAGGCGTGTTGCCTGCTTCGTTTTTATAAATACCCACGCCGAGGTTAATTTTATGTGTTCTAGGATCAGCTTTAAATTCGTCTGTTAAACCGAGAATAGGGTCTGCGGGTGCTGCTGTAATCTTTTCAAACATATCGATCATCCATGGGTAGTTAAAGAGTTATGTCTCTATTTATACCCTTAGTGATAGAAGTTTGACAAGAGGGTGTAACAAATTTATGAATTTATAATTATGTTTTTTTATTGTATGTCTATAATCATAAGTTCAATAGCAGTGGGTCGTTTGTATAAAATCTATTCAATTACTCTCTAAACAATGGTTACTTGATTGCGACCATTATTTTTAGAATGATAAAGAGCTAGATCTGCGGCTTTATAAGCGTCATTAAAATGTATATTAGTTGCACAAATTCCCCCAATAGAGATAGTAATATTAATATCTAATATAGGAGATCGAGAAATGGAATCACATATTTTTTGTGCTTTTATTACTAATTGTTTTTTATTCATGTCAGAAAATGACACTATAAATTCTTCCCCACCCCAACGAATCGCGATATCTTGTTTACGAATGCAATTACTAATACGTTTAGTCACAGCACGAATCACTTCATCGCCAATTTCATGGCCATAATTATCATTGACACTCTTAAAGTGGTCAATATCTATAATAAGAAAATTAAATTTCTGCTGACTAAGTAATTTTTCTTCATAGTAGTCACGACGATAAAAACGTGTCATTTGATCATGACGTAAGATAAAGTTTTTATTAGCAATAAGTTGTGTTAAAGAATGATATAGGAACATTAATAAAAGAGAGGGTAAAAATGTTGCCTTTAATAGCGTATAAATATTAAGTCCTAAGTTAATCGGATCAACTGTTGAGCATGGTAATAATTCACTTGTGTTGTAAATGTTATTATTTCCCATACTAATAATTGTCATTTCTGTTTTATTAAATTCAGTTAATATGTTATTAAATATTGAGTTGTTAATATCTATTGCTAATAAAGAATCTAATTTTTTATTATTATAAATAGGATAATAAATGGTACGAATTATTTTATTTGTTCCTGGTTCTTTATATGTATCGGTTAATTTTATATTACAGCCATAAAATGAACGATAAGTATCCATTAAGGATTCATTTTTAACGATAGTATTAATAGTTATATTATCATAGCCTTTTAAATAAGCTGGTCTAAGAGGGGAAAAGTGTGAATAATCTGATGCTGTTTCAAAAACAGCAACTGTCCATATATGATTATTAGTTATTCTATTTATGTTTTTATGTAATTTCTTGATACCTGTAGATAATCTTTTAACATTTGTTTGCGTATTTACAACGACTGAAACGCCATTAAAAACATTTATCCCTTTATCTAAGGCTACTGTATCCGTATTATTATAAAATGAACCGAAACGACGAGCGGTAGAATAAATATTATTTAATGTAGTAATGTTTATATTTTGTAATTTTTCAATATGGTATATATTATAAATAAAATATGCACTAGAACAGATTATAAAAAATAAAGTAAAAAGCTTTAAATTGATTAATGTTTTTTTAAAAAAACAATTTACAGTTATAATCATTACTATCCATAGATATTAGAACGTGACGGTGTATTCTATATATTCCTTTTACAGATTAAAGTGAAAAATACACATCTTAACCATAAATTATTTTCATTGATGGCAATAAATTCCTCTTGAGTATTTACTGGGTAGGGATCAACATAGATTCTTTGGTTTACTCTTATTTTTCAGGCAATAGTGTATTGATTTCTACCATTATTTTTTGAATGATAGAGGGCTTTGTCTGCCGCTTTATAAGCATCGTTAAAGTGCATATTTGTATTTGATACACCACCAATTGACACTGTAATACTAAGACTTAATATAGGTGTAGATGCGATTGATTGACATATTTTTTTTGCTTTAAAATGTAATTGTTGATGATTCATTTCAGGAAAATAAATAATAAATTCTTCACCACCCCAACGAATTGGAATATCTTTTTTATGAATGCAACTATTAATGCGTTTTGCAATATGACGTATTACATCATCACCCATTTCATGACCATAGGTATCATTTATTTTTTTAAAATTGTCAATATCGATAATTAATATATTAAAAGCATGTTGTTTTAATAATTTTTTTTCATAATAATCACGACGATAAAAATTGGTCATATGATCACGCTGAATAGCATACTTTTTTTTAATAAGGCAGGTTTTGAAATAGCTAGATAAAAAGCTTAATATTAAAGCAGGTAAAAAAACCATTTTTAAAATAGAAAATAAATTAATACCAATATTGATTGGATTTAATTTTGAACAAGGTAATAATTCTTCTATATTATAAATATTACCTTTTTTATTAGAATTGAGCACAGTTAAGTAATTAGCATTATAATGTTGTAAGCATTTAGTAAGAATGTTGTTTTTTATATCAATTGCGACTAAGGCATCAAGATGTTTATTATTATAAATAGGGTAGTAAAGGGTTCTGATTTGGGTATGTGAACCAGTTTCAACATAACTTTCTGTTAGTTTGATATTACATCCATAAAATGATTGATAAGTGTTATCAAGGCCTTCCCGTTGAACGATACGGTGCATGACTGAATTTTCACCATATTTATCAAACTGAGTTAAATACTCAGGTCTAATAGGGTCAAAATGTGCGTAATCCGCAGGGTTTTCAAATACGGCAATTGTCCATATATTATTATTTGTAAGCCGATTTAATTGCGACCGTAATTTTGCTATACCGCTAGAGAGAGTCTTGACTTTACTGGCGGTGTTAACAATTAATGAGACATTATTTGTTTTATAATGATTCTCTGCTTTATATTCTTCTGGAGTATTATTGTAATATGAACCAAATCTACGGGTATATGAATATACATCTTGAATTCGAGCAATATAGCGTTGGTTGAATTTTTCAAGATGATAAATATTATAAATAAGATAAAGACTAGAGAATACGAAAAGAAGTAAGACAAATGTTTTCAATACGAGAATGGGATGCTTATTAGTATCCTTATGTTTTTTTTTCATGGGATATTTTGTTAAATCTATTCTTTTCGTGAATGTTCTTAATTAATTTAATCTATTTGTAGTATTAATACAATCTTTATAAATTTTTATTAGGAATTAAGTGTAAATGTAGATAGGGTGTTTTGTATTTCAAACTGAATTGAAAGAAAAAAACCATCCGAAGATGGTTTTTATTACGACTAATTACACTGAGTATTTAGAAGTTTGCAGAACGTGGTGTACGTGGGAATGGAATTACGTCACGGATGTTGCTCATACCCGTTACGTAAGAGACTAGACGTTCAAAGCCTAGACCAAAACCTGAGTGTGGTACTGAACCATAACGACGTAAATCGCGGTACCAGCCCATACTCTCAGGGTTTAAACCCATCTCAATCATACGTGCATCAAGTTGTTCTAGACGCTCTTCACGTTGTGAACCACCGATGATTTCACCGATACCCGGTGCAAGTACATCCATTGCTGCAACAGTCTTACCATCTTCGTTCATACGCATGTAGAACGCTTTGATGTCTTTTGGATAGTTCTTCACAATTACTGGTGCTTTGAAGTGTTGCTCAGCAAGGAAACGCTCGTGCTCAGAAGACATATCAATGCCCCACTCAACATCGTTCTCAAACTGATGACCAGAATCTTGAAGAATCTTGATTGCATCAGTGTAGTCTACTTGTGCAAAATCAGACGTTACAAATTGCTCTAGACGAGTAATAACGTCTTTATCAATGCGAGAAGCAAAGAATTCAAGATCGTCACGACGCTCTTCAAGAGCTGCTTTAAATACATATTTCAACATATTTTCAGCTAGTTTTGCTACGTCATCAAGATCAGCAAAAGCAACTTCAGGCTCAACCATCCAGAACTCTGCTAGGTGACGACTGGTGTTTGAGTTTTCAGCACGGAATGTTGGACCAAATGTGTATACTTTACTTAAAGCACAAGCATAAGTTTCAGCATTTAATTGACCAGATACCGTTAGGAATGTTTCTTTGCCAAAGAAGTCTTTGTCAAAATCCACTTCGCCTTTGTCTGTCATTGGCAAGTTTGCCATATCTAGCGTAGACACACGGAACATTTCACCAGCACCTTCACAGTCAGACGCTGTGATAAGTGGTGCAGACATCCAAATGAAGCCTTGTTCGTGATAGAAGCGGTGAATAGCTTGAGACAGGCAGTTACGAACACGAGCAACAGCACCAATTACGTTAGTACGTGGGCGTAGGTGTGCAACTTCACGTAAATACTCAATAGAGTGACGTGTTTTTGCCATTGGGTATGTTTCAGCATCTTCTACCCAACCAACAACTTTAACGGCTGTTGCTGCGATCTCAAAATCTTGACCTTTAGCTGGAGAGGCTACAATAGTACCAGTGACTTCAACAGAGCAACCTGTTGTTAATTTAAGTACATCTTCCTGGTAATTATTTAACTCATTAGAGACCACGGCCTGAATCGGGTCGAAACAAGAGCCGTCATAAATGGCAAGGAAAGAAATTCCAGCTTTGGAATCACGACGTGAACGGATCCAGCCTCGAACAGTAATTTCACTGTCAATTGCTAGCTTACCGCTTAATACGTCTGTTACAGGCGCGTAAGTCATGTTTAAGTCATTCTCCGTTTAGGCACTTCACTTTGGAATTAAAGTATTACGTGCTTAAAGATATCGTTGTATAAGTAATATTACCTTTCTTACGTCAAGCATCAAGCATTGATCTCATTAGATTGATAAATTGATGTTGGAAAGTGGGAATTTACACATAAGGTTGGTTAAGAAATGATCATTTTGGCAATGATAAGTAAATTAAGTCTTATCATTGCCTTGTTATTCTCTAGCGTAATACGGTGCCACGAAAGTGGTTGATGCTAAGCGATGGCTAAATATTTATGGGTTTGGATTGATAAACGCCAATTACGAGTAATACAGGTTTCGATACATAGTTCAGTTGAACGTGGCTTTTGACTGATAGGCTGTAGGGCTATTGTAACATCGTTACGTAGTTTTGCCGTAGCTAACAAAGCGTCTAATTGCTCAATATCTTTATGAGTACCAACGGGATGTTTGATTTCATTAGCACGTACTAAAGCTGACGTTAATACGGGTAATTTTGCTTTCATATTGATTTTAGGTGATACCGTAACCCAGGTTTGGTCACTGGTTAAAATCTCTGAGGTACCACTGGTTTCAATTTGGCAATTAAAGCCTGCAGCTTCTAATGCTGCGGTTAGTGGTCGTAAGTCATAAATACAAGGTTCACCACCCGTAATGACGACGTGTTTAGCCGTGTAGCCTTGATCAATTAATAGCTTAACAATGCCATCAGCGTCAAGTTGTGTCCAAAGTGGTGAGTCTTCTGTTTTTACTATGATACGTTCAATGCTGACTAAATTTTCTGGCTCTGCTGTCCATGTTTGTTTGGTATCACACCATGAACAACCAACCGGGCAAACTTGTAAACGAATAAAAATAGCAGGAACACCAGTGAATACACCTTCACCTTGAATGGTTTCGAAGACTTCATTAATTTTGTACACGTAAAACCTCATATTCTCATATCGCTACTTTGTGCCAGTATAATTTAGGTGTCACTAGTGAGTGATACCAGGCTAAAGCACGGAAGAGATTAAATTTACTAATTGAAATTATACTCAGCGAAATGCCGATTTATTATTATGTCAGAAGCGAAAGCGGAAGTCTTTAGGGATTCCTCGTGACGGCGGTCACGTCCTGAGTACAAGAGACTTCACAATTAGTTCGCAAAGTAAAAAAATTGAAAAACAAATGATATTTATTACTGTTTTTCCTCTAGGAGTATCGACATGTATGTCGCTCAGCCAGGTCATATTGATCATATAAAAAGAAATAATGCCGGGAGCGTATATAAACTTATTGACCTGTACGGACCTATTTCACGCATTGAATTATCTAAACGTAGTCAATTAGCGCCAGCTAGTATTACTAAGATCACGCGTGAATTAATTGAAGCACATTTGATAAAAGAGACTCAATATCAAGAAACTACTAGCCGTGGACGACCCGCTATTGGGCTTGTTCCTGCTAATGAAGGCTGGCAATTTTTGTCGATTCGATTAGGGCGTGGTTATTTAACTATCGCTTTGCACTCATTAAGTGGTGATATTATTATTGAGGAACGCCAAAATATTCAGCAAGTACAACAAGATGATGTGGTTGCTAAATTATTGGCTGAAATTAATGCATTTTTTGCTAATCATGTCAGTGCTATTGATCGTATTTCAGCAATAGCAATTTCACTGCCTGGATTGGTCAATGCTATTGACGGGATTGTTTTACAAATGCCGCATTACACTATTAAAAACTTACCGTTAAGCGATATTATTCATCAGGCAACTGGATTACCTGTTTTTGTTGGTAATGACACTCGTTCATGGGCATTAGCTGAAAAGCTATTTGGTAATTCACGTGGTATATCAAATTCTATTTTGGTGTCAGTGCATCATGGTGTTGGGGCGGGTATTATTTTAGATGATACGGTGCTTCAAGGTCGTACAGGTAATATTGGTGAACTCGGTCATATTCAAATTAAACCTTATGGTAAGCGCTGTTTTTGCGGTAATCATGGTTGTTTAGAAACGGTAGCAAGTTTAACTGCTGTTTTAGATCAAACCTTAACCCTTTTACAAGAAGGGCATTCTTCGGTATTAACAGCATCAACCCTGACCATTGAGGCTATTTGTGATGCTGCGGTGGCTGGTGATTCCCTTGCTTGTCAAATTATCATTGATCTGGGACACCATCTGGGTCAGGCGATAGCAATTATGGTGAACTTGTTTAATCCCCAACGTATTTTAATTGGTGGAGAATTTAATCGCGCCAAATCTGTGTTATACCCCGCGATTATGGAGTGTATTATTTCCCAAACATTGCCTATTTATAATCGAGATCTTGAACTTCAAGAAAGTTGTTTTTATACCCAAGCAACCATGCCTGGTGCTGCCTTGGTAAAACAAGCCCTTTATGATGGCCATTTACTAATGAAATTAATTGATGGTTAAAATTGCTCTTTAATTTCCATATAGCTTTCTCGAATATGTTCAATAAGCGCTTGAATCCGTTTTGCAGGTTTGCGGGTATAAGGATAAACCGCATAAATACCGACCACTTTTCCCGCATGCGAGGCTAAGACTTCAACTAATTGGCCTTGTTGTAATTCGTTATAAACTAAACAGGTTGGTAAGTAAGCAATACCATTACCGGCCAGCGTGACTTTTTTTAATGCTGCGGCGTTATCTGATGAAAAGTTACCACTGACTTTATGAGTATAAATTTTATTTTGACGGATAAATTGCCAGTCAAAAGGGCCTGAGCTTTGTGGGTTATAACCTAGGCAATTATGACTATTAAGAGCCTTTGGTGTTTCTGGTACGCCATGTTGTTCAAAGTAAGCCGGTGAAGCACAGATAACCCAACGAGAATTAAAAATATGACGTGCAATAAGACTTGAATCTTCTAGAGATCCGGTGCGGATCACTAGATCATAGTTATCAGCGACTAAATCGACAAAATGATTATTAAGTGACATATCAACGGTTAAACCAGGGTGTTTTTGACAAAAGGTTGAGACAGCGTTAGCCAGAACCAATTCACCTGAAATCGTTGGGACTGACATGCGAATTTTACCTGATAGTGCTTCACTATAACCCGTTACTGAATCAAAGGCCGTTTGCGCTATATTACTGATACTTTTGGCTCGATGATAAAGCACTTCACCCGGTTCAGTCAGTGTTAGCTTACGGGTAGTACGATAAATAAGTTGTAACCCTAAGCTGGTTTCAAGTTTACTGATACGTTTACTGACAACAGATTTGGTTATGTTATTGAGGTCAGCAACTTTACTGAATGAACCATATTCAATAACTTGAGTAAAAAGAACGAGATCATCAATAGCTGGCATGTCAATATTCCAAGAGTGAAATTATAGCGAATTATACGCGAAAAAAAACGCAGTCCGATAACTGCGTTTTTTCATATTCCCGTTTAAGTGCTTAACCACTAGCATCCTGCTAGTTTGTTTATCACTATTGGTGATAGGTAAAATTACATATCATCAATAATGATGTAGGTGGCAAAGACGGGCCCATGCACACCAACAACTTTGATCAGTTCGATATCTGCAGTCGAACTAGGACCTGAAATGAAATTCACACATGATGGAATACGTTCACCATTCTGTGCTTTTTGATGTAATAATTCTGTCGCTTGAGTTAAGCGAGGAACAAGATTGCTTTTAGGTACAATAAAAACCGACGCTTCAGGGAGTAAACTTACTACTCGACCTTGTGCTGCTTGGCTGTAAAGTACCATTGTACCTGATTCAGCTAATGCTTGTTCTGCGAATACTACGCCGACTTTAGCTCTTTCTGCAACTGCAATATTAGCTTCGTAGCCAGCACTATGATCCCAAATGTAGACGCCATGTTGCTTTTCCGCTAAATCTTTCGGATTTACTATATCTAACAGACGATTATCTGCGGTAAATATAGTTTCGCCGATAGGATTTAGGCCTTCGCCATCATCGGTGCAATAGTGGAAACATACATTACGTAATGTTTCTGTTAGCTTATCTTTCGTTGTAACAACCGCCTGAGAGGCTAATGTTGTTTCTGTGTAGTCAACTAAAATAGCTTTTAATTCATCTTGGCTTTTATCAGCAAAGACTTCTTTGTGGCAGTTATATTTTAAGTTTGGTCGTACTACCGGTGTTGTAATGCGATCACGACCAAGTTGTTTTGCGATATTATCAAGGAAACTATCGCGGTTAAAAATGCGTTGCTCTGACATGCGGAAGCCCCTTATTTGTCATCTCTGTTTTTAAACCAGCTACGGAATGATTGACCTGTTGGTGTTGGTAAATCACGAGTTTGTGTCCATGCGTTAAGCAAACCTACTTTAAACGGTAGTTTGCCATCTTTAATCAGTTTACCAGCCATAATTGCACCGATTTTAACTGTTTTATCCCAGATGAAAGGGTGGGAATTAACAAAGTTAAAACCTGTGATTGCAGCACGTTCTGATGGCGCTGTGATTTTTTCTTCACCCATAATTTGGCGGTGTTTTAGCAATAGATCAGACAATGGAATTTTTACTGGACACACATCATGACAAGCACGACATAAGCTACATGCATTGGGTAGGTCTTTAAAATCTTCATAGCCACCCAGTAATGGTGATAATACCGCACCAATTGGACCTGAGTAGATTGAACCGTAAGATTGACCACCGATATGACGGTAAGCAGGGCAAGTGTTAACACAAGCCGCACAGCGAATACAGCGTAGAATAGGACGGAATTCTGAGCCTAGAATTTTTGAACGACCATTATCAACAATAACGAGGTGGAATTCTTCAGGACCATCACAGTTATCGCCTTCACGAGGACCTGTTAGCGCAGTAACATAACCCGTTAGTGGCAGACCAACAGCACTACGGCATAATAGGCTTGCCATAATATCAAACTCTTCAAAGGTCGGAACGATACGCTCCATACCCATGACGGCAATATGTGTTTTGGGTAGGCTGGTGGCTAGACGCGCGTTACCTTCATTTGTAACTAAAGTGATGGTACCTGATTCTGCAATCGCAAAGTTACAACCTGTAATACCAATTTCGGCTTCAAGGAAGTCATGGCGAATATGCTCACGGACAAAGCGGGTCATGGCTTCAGGATCAGATGATCCATCATAACCGAGCTTTTCTTTGAACACTTCGCGAATTTGAGTGCGGTTTTTATGTAATGCAGGCACAACAATGTGTGATGGAGCATCACAATCATCGACTTGTAAAATATATTCGCCTAAATCGGTTTCGATGATTTCGCAATTATTGCGTTGGATCATCTGGTTCATGCCGATTTCTTCAGTCACCATTGATTTAGATTTTACGATTTTTTTAGCGTTCTTTTTCTTTACAATCGTTTCGATGTAGTTGGTTGCATCTTCTGCGGTTGAGGCAAAGAAAACATGACCACCATTTTTTTCTACATTTTCACTCAGCTGTTGTAAGTAGTAATCAAGGTTTTCAAGTACATGGTTACGAATGTCCATGCCCATTTCACGCCATTCTTCCCAGTTACCGAGTTTTTCAGCAGCAACTGCACGGCTTTTAAACATACGTTCTTGTGCGTTGGCAACGGCGGCACGCATAGATTCGTCTTTCATTTTTAGATGAATACGATCTTTAAATTTAACGTTGCTAGTTTTCATTGACATAATAATGACCTCTTAACGACTCATCAGCACATCAACAATGTGCATTACTTTAATAGGTTGACCTTCACGGCTAATACGACCACCAATATTTAATAAACAACTAATATCGGCACCAATTAAGAAGTCAGGTTTAACTGCGCTAATGTGTTGTACTTTTTCTGTTACCATTTCACCTGAAATTTCAGACATTTTAACAGAGAAAGTACCGCCAAAACCGCAACATGTTTCTTGGTTATCAATAGGTAAGAGCTCAAGGCCTTCAACATTATTAAGTAAAATAAGTGGCTCTTCACGCACGCCTAATTTACGAATAAGACTACAAGACGGATGGTAAACCCCTTTACCTTTAAGACGTGCACCTACGTTTGTTACACCTAGTTGACGAACGATAAATTGGGTTAGCTCAAATAAGCGGTCTGCGACTTTTTGTGCGCGGGCTGCCCATTCAGGTTCATCTTCTAAATAATGTGGGTATTTCTTCACAGAAGCAGCACATGAACCTGCAGGTGTCACAATAGGGTAATCATTAATTTCAAAAGCTTCGATCATGCTTTTCATTGCAGGCTTGCTTTTTTCGATATAACCACTATTTAATGCAGGTTGACCACAACACCCTTGGCGTTCAGGAAAAATCACTTCACACTCTAATTGCTCAAGCAGTTGTACCGTCTTTTTAGCAACTTCTGCTTTTACGGTATCGCCAAGACAAGTGACAAAAAAGTTTACCTTCATTTTATTGCTCCAATGGCGTAAAGGCGCCTGAAATATTAACGTTAAACTATTGGTTGGCGCCTGCTGCACAGAACGCCAATCAATTTTCTTTAATGATTAAAGAAAGGTACTTACTATAGCGACAATTACGCCATATAAAATCATAGGAATAACTGTTCGCTTAATGATGTAACCTTCTTTATTGGCAATACCAAGAATGGCTGATACTGCAATAATATTATTAATACATACCATATTACCCATCGCACCACCGACAGATTGCAAGGCAAGAATGATAGTTTCTGGTAACCCAACCGTGTGGGCAATACTTTGTTGAATCGCACCAAAAGTGAGATTAGAAACGGTTGCTGAACCTGAGAAAAATGCACCCAGCGCGCCTAGATAAGCCGCACAGTACTGCCAATTTTTACCTAATAGCGCCGCAAAAGCATTACCTGTTGTCATGATGGGCGAGTTATCACCACCAATCATCATAAACTTAACCATAATTAATGCACCAACAAGGGCGATAAAGGGTGTTTTGATTCGTGATGCGGTGTCGCTAAATACGGCGGTTACTTGGTGTCTGTTCATTTTCAAAAAAGGGATCGATATGAAAACAACCAAGAAAAATGGAATTAATGCTGGTACATACAGTGTCTTGTATGCCCATGCTGTATCGGTCCCTAAAATTTGATTAATATGAATAATAAATGCTTGGCTAATATGTAAGTCAGCAAAGCCTAAGTGGAAATTCCACATCGGGGTTGCGTCATTTAACATACCTTTTAGCCCTAGTTGCTTAATGCGCGTTACGATTAAAATAACAATCAATAATAGCGTAGGTGCCATGGCTTTAAATACATGCCAGAACGGTAAATGAACGACCGTATTTTCTGTCGTTGTTATTTCTTTTTTCTCTAATCCAATGTTATAGCGTGCAAACAGGATTGATAATGTTAGACCAATAGCACCACCAATAAGCGCTGGGAACTCATAGTTCCATTGTGCTAACCATACGTAAGGCAGCGTACATGACCAAATACTGAGTTGAATAAAAATAATGTTACGGCGAATTTGTTGCCAGCTAACAATGAATTTCAAAGCAATAACGGGAATAACAATCGCTGCGACAGTATGCATGATGGCCGATAAGCTACCGACATGTAGCAATTCGGCATCAGAAAGACCAAGGTTACCGAAACCAAACCATGTTGGTGTTCCCACGGCACCAAAAGAGACGGGGACGGAATTCATGACTAATGCTAACATTGCCACTCGTAATGGATTAAAGCCGAGCCCAACAAGAATGGGGGCAGCAATTGCAGCTGGCGTACCAAAGCCTGACGCACCTTCAATCATAAAAGCAAATGCCCAACCAATGATCATTAACTGACCAATTTGATTTTTACTAATACCTTCTAGCCATTGTTTAATGACATCTTCACAGCCTGAAATTGAGAGGGTGCGATTTAATAAAATCGCACCAGCAATAATAGAGATGGGTGTAAGTGCTGATAAAGATCCCGAAATAATGTTAGCCGTTAATAAACGACCGCTAGTACCAAAATAAATTAATTGTAATACACCAACAAGTAATGCTGTTAAAGGTAATGCAATGTGTGAAGGTAGCGCCTTTTTTTTTGTCATCATCCAAATTAATAATAAAATTGGAATAACGGATATTGTTAGATTGAGCATATTTATTTCCCTGGCTGAGTCGTCTTATTCCATGTTCAAACAGACGAATTTTATTTTTATTTATTATTACTATGTGAATAGTATTTTTTATACTGATTACCTCAGTGGGGAGATTATTGTAGGCAGGAAAACGAAACTTTCTATCTATTTTTTTTTTGCATTTATCATACTTATTAATTAAATGTGATGTGAATATATACTGTATAAACGGTGTTTTTTTTAATACTTACAAAAAATCAAGTTGTTACGGATTATATGTGTGTGAATAAATAGCTTGATTATATCATTATTGGAAACAATGTATTTGCATACATAAGCTAATATATTAAATGTTTATTTCGAGTAATAAAACAAGCACGGCCAGTAAAAGATAATGGTTATCAGTACAGTGATTATTCAAGCGTTAAATTTAAAGCGTATTCGACTAATAATGCAGTTAAGGTGGTTAATTGAAATATAAAAAACATTATTTAGTGATTTTTAAATATATTAATTGAATTAACTATTATTATATTAATGGCATTTGAGGCTTAAATGTTATTTTCTATTAAAAACGATAAATATTTACTCATAAGTAAACATTGGTTTATGTGTGGTATTGAAGATTAAACGCTATTCTGATTTTGAATTATTATTGATTACTGTATGTAAGAATGATAATGCTGCGGTGTAATCATTGCGGCTCATGAACCATTGTTTCTGATTAACTTCTAACGGTAAAATTTCAAGCCAACGCTGACATACCCACGTAATATCATCAAATTTAGGTTCAGGATAATAATGAGCATGCTCAGGATGTTGTTGGAACAGTTGTTTTAAATTATCTGAAATACCTTGATCGATAAAATTAATATCTTTGCTATGCCAATTAGGAACAGGCGAGGTGTCACCGATGTACAGATGGTCATTGTCTTGCGAATGATTATTGATCAAAAACATTTCAATACCTCGAACAGTAATACTCATAAATCCGTTTGGCAGGGGATCAAAATCAGTAATAATAACCCGTGTACCAAAATGACAAAGGTTATCATCAATTTTCATACAGAGTCCAAAACCATGATGGTTAGCCGTGGCGAGTTTTACTAAGCGCATATAGCGTTGTTCGTAAATCTGTAATTTACAAATACCATTAGGCAGTAAGTATATATCAACAGGGAAAAGAGGTAATTGCATAATAATAGCCCTAAACATACGTATGATAATAAGTAAATATTTGCTCGATATGATTATTATTATGTTTTTGTCGGGCACCTTTTATCAGTATAAGCAGACTAAAATAGGACAATGTCTGCTTTTTGATACTACGATAAAATAAAAGACTGTTTAGTGATGTAGTATTATGCGTTTAATATTTTATATATCGCTTGGGTTAAGCATGAGAGTTGTGTTGGCGTAATAATATAAGGTGGCATGATATAAATCAGCCGACCAAAAGGGCGGATCCATACACCAGCATTAACAAAAGCCTGTTGTATTTGAGCTATGTTAACTGGCTGATGTAATTCAACCACCCCAATAGCGCCTAACCAGCGTACTTGCTTTACTTTTTGAAGTGCTGCGATGGCGGGTAATTCACAAGCAAGTTGCTTCTCGATGTCTGAAACTTGTTGTTGCCATAAATTTTGCTCTAATATTTCGAGGTTCGCATTAGCTACAGCGCAGGCAAGGGGATTACCCATAAATGTTGGACCATGCATAAAACACCCTGCATCGCCACTGCATATTGTATCTGCAATTTTTTTATGGGTGATGGTCGCTGATAATGTCATATATCCACCCGTGAGTGCTTTACCAACACACATAATATCAGGGCTAATATTGGCATGCTCACAGGCAAACAGTTTACCCGTACGCCCAAAACCGACGGCAATTTCATCTGCAATTAATAATACGCCATAATCATCGCATAATTTGCGTACTTGCCGTAAATAGGTTGGATGATATAAGCGCATTCCTCCCGCACCTTGAACAATAGGCTCTAAAATAACAGCGGCAATCTGTTGGTGATGTTGAGCTAATTTATTGGCAAAATCACTAATATCATCTTCATTCCATTCATCCCAGAATCCACATTGGGGAGAATCTGCAAAAATATGTTCAGGAACAAAGCCTTTATAAAGACTGTGCATCGAGTTATCAGGATCGGTTACTGACATAGCGGCAAAAGTATCGCCATGATAACCATGTCTAAGCGTTAAAAACTTAGCTCGAGATTCACCTTTAGCGTGCCAATATTGCAATGCCATTTTAAGTGCGACTTCAACAGCTACCGAACCAGAATCAGCAAGGAAGACGGTATCTAATCCCTCAGGTGTTATCGCGACTAATTTTTTACACAGTTCAACAGCGGGTTGATGGGTGATGCCACCGAACATGACATGTGACATTTTATCGAGTTGTGCTTTTGCAGCCGCAGTCAGTTGAGGATGGCTATAACCATGAATAGCCGACCACCATGAAGACATGCCATCAATTAATTGAGTGCCATCTTCAAGTGTTAAATATACACCGTTTGCGCTGGTGACTGGGTAACAAGGTAGTGGCGTAATGGTTGATGTGTATGGATGCCAAATATGACGTTGGTCAAACGCAATATCAACAATGTTCTCTTTTTGCACAATAGTAAACCTATTTTATAATTCAAGGTTGACAGTCTACGTACTATTAGTAGACTAGCCAACAATTAAAAGGCGGACAAATGCCTATTTGGTTGTTTTCTATACCAGAGCTGTAAGTGTAATAATGCTACTACCTTGTTACGGCACTTACAGCAATACAGTAATTTTGGATAATAAAAATATAAAATAAGGGGTGCATTATGGACGTTCGTAATAATTGGACGGTTGAGGAAGTTCAAGCTTTATTTAATCAGCCGTTTATGGATTTAGTCTTTGAGGCTCAGCAAGTTCATCGTCGATATCATCAACCTAATCAAGTGCAAGTCAGCACCTTACTGTCTATTAAAACAGGTGCTTGTCCTGAAGATTGTAAATATTGCCCCCAAAGTGCGCATTATCGTACGGATATAGAAAAAGAACGCTTATTAGAAGTTGATCGAGTGCTTGAGGCAGCAATAAAAGCCAAACAATCTGGTGCTACTCGATTTTGTATGGGCGCGGCATGGAAAAATCCTAAAGATCGCGATATGCCATATTTACTTGATATGGTGCAAGGCGTTAAAAAGTTAGGTTTAGAAACATGTATGACATTGGGCATGATCACTACTGCTCAGGCAAATACGTTAGCGGCGGCAGGGTTAGATTATTATAATCATAATCTTGATACTTCTCCTGAGTATTACGGCAATATTATTACCACGCGTACTTATCAAGACAGGTTAGATACCTTGGCGCATGTACGTGATGCTGGGATGAAAATTTGTTCTGGTGGTATTATCGGCATGGGAGAAAGTGCACGAGATCGTGCCGGGTTGCTGGTGGAATTAGCCAATTTGCCTGTTCATCCTGAAAGTGTACCCATTAATATGTTAGTAAAAGTTAAAGGAACACCTCTTGAAAATGCAGAGGATGTCGATCCATTTGATTTTATTCGTATTATTGCTGTTGCTCGAATCATCATGCCACAATCAGCAGTAAGACTATCTGCTGGTCGTGAAGATATGAATGAGCAAATGCAAGCGTTGTGCTTTATGGCGGGAGCTAATTCAGTATTTTATGGCTGTAAGCTATTAACCACGCCCAATCCCGGTGAAGATAAAGATATCCAATTATTTGCTAAGTTAGGCATTAATAGCCAACATCAAGCAACAAAGCCTGATGATGTTCAAGCCCAAGCGTTGTTTGGCCAAATCGCAGAGCGCGTTGCTGCACGTCCAACAAAAGATGACATTTTCTATGATGCCTCTCTTTAATCAGCGCCATCAGCAGGCACTTACATTACGTCGTCAACAAGGACTTTATCGGCAGCTACAATGTGTTGATATAAGCTCTCTTAGGTTGAATTTTGCCAGTAATGATTATCTTGGCTTAGCACAAGATTCTGAAATTATTACGGCGTGGCAGCAAGGATTAGCGAAATATGGTGCAGGAAGTAGTGCATCGCCATTAGTAACAGGTTTTCAGCCACCACATGCTGATTTAGAACTGCAATTAACAGAATGGCTGGGTTATCAACGGGCGTTGTTATTTAACAGTGGCTTTAGTGCTAACCAAGCCGTGTTATTTACGTTATTACAAGCGCAAGATCAATTATTCCAAGATAAGTTAAATCATGCCTCTTTAATTGAAGCGGGAATGTTATCACCAGCAAAGATGAAGCGTTTTGCGCATAACGATATGGCTGCGTTGCAACAACAGCTTTTATCCATAACACCCGAAGTTGATACCGCATCATTAGTGGTAACAGAAGGTGTTTTTAGTATGGATGGAGATTGTGCGCCACTAGCATCATTACGAGAGATCACAACTCAGCATAAAAGTTGGCTAATGGTCGATGATGCTCATGGTTGTGGTGTGTTAGGTGAGGCTGGACAGGGAAGTTGTCATTTGGCTGGAATAAAAGCGGATATATTAATTATTACTTTCGGTAAAGCCTTTGGAATACAAGGTGCGGCGGTATTGTGTAGTCAAGATACGGCTGAATATTTAGTACAATTTGCTCGTCATTATATCTATTCTACTGCGATGCCTCCTGCTCAAGCGGTTGCATTAAGTCGTGCTTGTTCATTGATTCAAACTCAAACTTGGCGTCGAGAAAAGTTGCAGGCATTGTCTGCGTCTTTAGATGATTGCCTTGATAAGAGTATTGGTCTTATACCGACGATCACCCCAATTAAACCGATTATTATTGGTGATAGTAGCCAAACAATGACGATCGCTGCTCAATTACAACAACGGGGTATTAAAGTGGGGGCTATTCGACCACCAACCGTTGCACCAAATAGTGCGCGTTTACGAATAACACTGACAGCCAATCATAATGAAAGTGATATTCGTCAGTTAGCTATTGCGCTTAATGAGGTGACTGATGCTAGATAAACTAAGCAAACTGGCATTCTTAAGTGCTAACACAAACAAACAAGCAATTACGAATGCTTTTGGACGTGCTGCTGCGAATTACGATAAATCAGCGGCATTTCAACGCCAAGTAGGACATCAATTATTAGCGTTAATACCGATACAGCAAGTGACGCATTCTAAAGCTTCAGTGATTGATATAGGGTGTGGAACCGGGTATTTCAGTGATGAGTTACAACAACAAGGATTTGAAGTAACCGCCGCTGATCTTTCTGCTCAAATGTTATTACAGGCGCAGCAACGGTGTGGAAGTCATTGCCAGTATTTACACACAGATGCTGAAAATATTGTGATGGCGAATGATAGTTATGATATTGCGTTTAGTAATTTAGCTTTGCAATGGTGTGATGATTTAAGTATCCCGTTACGAGAGTTACAACGGATAGTGAGATCTGATGGTGCTATTTTATTTACCACATTAGTTGAAGGTTCATTAAATGAGCTTAAACACGCATGGTCACAGATTGATGATAAGCCGCATGTTAATGGGTTTAAGTCACTGCAACGTATTAAAGCAGAGATAGCACAATCAGGCTTAACGATTGATTCCTTAGAATGTAAGCCTATTACTGTTTATTACCCAACCGCAATGAAATTAATGAAAGATTTAAAAGGCATTGGTGCAACACATTTACAGCAACAGCGACAATCTGGATTAATTGGACGACAAACATTCATTGAATTAGAACATGCATACGATAATTACCGATTAGATAACGGATTATTACCTGCGACCTATCAGGTGTGTTTTGGAGTATTAAAAAATGCATAAAGTTTATTTTGTGACAGGAACAGATACCGATGTGGGTAAAACTGTCTGTAGTTGTGCCATTTTAAATGCTGCAGAGCAGGCAAGTATAGCGATGGTAGGGTATAAACCCATTGCTTCTGGTTGTGATAGAACACCACAAGGATTACGAAATAGTGATGCTTTATCACTTCAACAGGCATCATCGGTTAGCGTGACTTATGATGACGTTAATCCGTATTCTTTTTATCGACCTGTTTCACCTCATATAGCTGCAATTGAAGAAAATAAAGTCATTGAATTTAGCGTATTGTCTCAGGGGCTCGCTAATCTTAAAACAAAATCCGATTGTGTGCTTATTGAAGGTGCTGGTGGTTGGCGTGTTCCTATTAATGATACCGATTATCTTTCTTCATGGGTAAAGCAAGAGCAGTTGCCTGTTATTTTAGTGGTAGGAATAAAATTGGGTTGCTTAAACCATGCATTATTAACAGCAGAAGCTATTCAAGCGGATGGCTTAACTGTTGTTGGATGGATTGCTAATTGTATTGAGCCAAAAACGGATAATTATACCGCGATGATAACGTGGTTAGGACTGCAATTACCTGGGAAGAAAATCGCTGAAATCCCTTATCTTCCTCATAACCAAGGATCAAATTTAGCGACGTATATTGATTTAGCAGCATTATGCTAAAAACGAGGGATTAATAAAAACAACAAAAGGCACTTTGCATGCCTTTTGTTTTAATTGATAGAGATAAACTAATTAGATGAGTTAAGTCCAATTAGCATTTCTTGTGTTTCTGTTACTTGTGCCGGATGACTAGCTTGATCAAGGCCTAGTTCTTTACGTGCTTCATCGATGGACATTCCAAGATGGCAACGCAAAATATCTATAGCAACTTGATAACTTTCATTATTAGCCATGAACCCTCCTTGTTTCATTTATTTTGTGTGTGTTGTTTCATAACAGTACGTAAACAATAATCGAGTTATACAATGAAAGCAATACGACCAAAGTCTAATAATCATGTATTTTAATAATTAGATATTCTTTCAATGTTAAAGGTAACTTATCTGTTATTTTTTTGATTTTTGGTGGCGTTTTTTTACGGCTGTTTATGTGATGGTAAGTGGAAAACCAGAGCCTGATAAGAATTGGTAACAATTTAGATCTTTAATTTATAGTCATATTATTCGAATATAATGAGTAATAACCATTTGATTGTATTAATACGACACTAAATAGTGTTCTATAAGGTATAAAATAGGATGGTAATATTCTTTAAATTGGGAAAAAGAATAAATATGAAACGTATAGCGTTGTTTTTAGCAACGAATCTTGCCGTAATGTTAGTGTTTAGTATTGTACTTAACATCGTTTACGCAGTAACAGGAATGCAACCTGGTAGCCTTTCTGGATTACTCGTCATGGCGGCTTTGTTTGGTTTTGGTGGATCATTAGTGTCTTTAATGATGTCAAAATCGATGGCATTACGCTCGGTAGGTGGTGTCGTTATTGAACATCCACGTAATGAAACTGAACATTGGTTAATTAATACTATTGCTCGTCAAGCGGAGCAAGCCGGTATTGGTATGCCAACGGTTGCTATTTATGATGCACCTGATATTAATGCCTTTGCGACAGGGGCTAAGCGAGATGATTCATTAGTTGCGGTATCAACGGGCTTACTACATAGCATGACCCGAGATGAAGCTGAAGCGGTATTAGCACATGAAATAAGCCATGTTGCTAATGGTGATATGGTAACGATGACGTTAATGCAAGGTGTGGTAAATACCTTCGTTATCTTTGTTTCTCGTCTTGTTGCTGGTGCAATCAGTGGTGTGAATAATAACAGTGAAGATGGGGAAGGCGGCGGCAGTTACATGACCTACTTTATTGTTTCTTCAATTATGGAAGTACTGTTTGGTTTCTTAGCCAGTATTTTAACGATGTGGTATAGCCGTCATCGTGAATTTTATGCTGATGCGGGTTCTGCAAAGTTGGTTGGTCGTGAAAAAATGATCGCGGCACTGGAGCGTTTAAAAATAAGCCAAGAACCACAGTTAGAAGGTTCAATGATGGCCTTTGGTATTAATGGTAAGAAATCATTATCAGAGCTATTTATGACTCACCCCGCATTAGATAAGCGTATTGATGCATTACGCAATGGCGAGTATATAAAATAATTATTTACTAACGCGTTATATGTTAGCAATAAGCCCTTTAAAATCGTTTTCTACTAGAAAGATAAACGTTCAGAGGGCTTTTTTTATAAATTTTTTAAAAATATGATGTTTTTTCGTGTTTTATGGATTTTAAATCTAAACTGACAAGGAAAAAATAAAGCTGTTATATTTATTAGTGGTTTTTGGTTCATATCAAATTATTAGCAAAAGGTTGTAGCTTATGTTTAAAGTGCTGTTAGGAATTGTAATATTTTGTTTTATGTTCCCCGTTTCTGCTGTTCATGCCGCGAGTGGCGATAATGCAAAACCTTACTCCGAACAGAGTATTTATGAAAAACCAATGATTGAGCGTTATGTGCTTGATGAATTGAAATCATTACGAATGGATCAACAAGATCTCGAACGTCGACTTACCCGTGATATTACTGATAGAGAATTATCCGTCGCTGATAAATCAATGAATTACGCCAATGTTACGGTAACGTATTTCTTCTATATTATTGCGGCTGTTGCGTCATTAATTGCCTTAATTGGTTGGCAATCAATGCGTGAAATAAAAGAAAACACTAAGCGTATGGCAGAATTACAATTAAAAGCTATTGCGGATAATTATGAACAGAAATTTAAAGCATTAGAACGGGACTTAAAGCGTAAGACCCGGATTATTGGTGAAAATAATCGAGAAATAGAAAAAATTAACGAAGTACATAATTTATGGTTACGTGCTCAAAGTTCACAAACACCAGAGCAAAAAATAGAAATTTATGACGAAATTTTAAAAGTACGGCCTGGTGATTTAGAAGCGTTAACTTATAAAGCTGACGCTACTATGGAAATGCGAGAATTTCATTGGGCGTTAAGTATCTGTAATCGAGTATTGGAAGTTGATGATACTAACGCACATGCATTATATCAACGTGCGTGTGCTTATGCTTGTTTAGGGGTGGAAGATCAAGCCATTTCAGATTTAGAACGTGCAATTAAAGACAGTATATCATTACGTGAACTCGCAGCTGATGAAGATGATTTTGAAAACTTACGTGGTAATGAACGTTTTGAATTATTACTTATTACCGTCGAAGATTAAATATGCTGTTTATACGTGTAATTACAACTCAACATTGCATTTTTAATGCTAGTAAAAACAATTAAATAAGCATAATTTTATGTCTAGATTAGATATTAAGGGAAACTAATATGATTAACTTCCAGTTTTATACTTATGAATTGCCTTGCTTTAACTGCTACACACGCAAAGTTAAAACCGATCTTGGTTGGTTAACACCAAGCATGAAAACAGATATTATTGATCAAATTGAAGTAATGCTAAAGCAACAAGGTAATGATTATAAACCTTATTTTACCGTACAAGTTGTTTGTACTGTTGATGAAGCAAAAGATTATTTGCTGTTAAATTATTACGATAATTCTGAGTCAGAAATTAATCACGGTAATATAACGCCAACGGTTGTTACTGAGATTGAAGATCAAATTACAGAACACATGACAGCAGAAGGTGTTGTTATCTTTAGTCATGAAATAGAATTACAAAACTGTGATGATTGCTTTCAAGAGAACGATGAGTAATTAAAAAATAGGAACAGAATAATGCTGTGGGATGCTTGTGAGGAAAAAACGAAAGTTGCGCTTGATAACGGTGATTTATTACCACTAACTAGCGACGATATTATTTATCAACAAGAGGGTGTTAACTATATTGTTAATTTACTCACTGATAATATGAAAGTAAAACATTCTCTTGTTGTCTCAGCACAAGATCCCTTTGTGGCGCCGTATACTCATTGTGATTATATAACGGACATGGATACAGATTATGTTTGCTTATTAAATCGTTTTCCAATTATTGTTCCTCATTTGCTTATTTGTGCCAAAGATTACATTCCACAAACAGCTATATTAACGTTAGCTGATTTTGCTGCATGGACTAAAGGTATTACGCGTAGTGATGTCTTGGGCTTCTTTAATGCAGGTCATGATGCGGGCTCTAGTCAAATGCATCGACATATGCAGCTTGTTAGAACATCTATTCCTTTAGAATCCCAGATAGTAAATGGACAGTTGCCGTTTAAACATACGGTGTTTACCTATACAGATCTAAATCCAAAACAACTCTATGCTGATTATTTAGTTGCAATGGAGTCTCTACAGTTAAATACCACTAAGTTAATAAATGGTTTAAGTGAATGTTTACCTTATAATATTTTACTTACTGAACGTTGGATGCTGATTATTCCACGGGTTAAAAATTACGTAGAAACCCTGTCAGGTCACGGAGTGAATTTTAGTGGTCGTTTTTTAGTGAGTTCTGAGCAGCAATTAGCATGGTTAAAAGACTATGGTTTCATGCATTTTTTAACTGATTGTGGATTTGTAGAAAAATAGCATATATTTGTTTGTTATTTAAGCTGTCGCATCATAAAGACTTTACAACTGATAAGCTTATCATTACTATAGCGGCCATGGAGAGATGGCTGAGCGGTTGAAAGCACTGGTCTTGAAAACCAGCATACGTTTATAGCGTATCTAGGGTTCAAATCCCTATCTCTCCGCCACACATTAAAAAGCCGCTATTTATTAGCGGCTTTTTTTCGTTTGCATAAAAGTAATGATGTAATAAGTAAAATAGAAGCGGGTTCAAATCCTCTAATGCCCCAAGCAGCTCCGCCACATTTAAAAAAGCCGCTATTTATTAGCGGCTTTTTTTCGTTTGCATAAAAGTAATGATGTAATAAGTAAAATAGAAGCGGGTTCAAATCCTCTAATGCCCCAAGCAGCTCCGCCACATTTAAAAAAGCCGCTATTTATTAGCGGCTTTTTTTCGTTTGCATAAAAGTAGTGATGTAATAAGTAAAATCAAAGCGGGTTCAAATCCTCTAATGCCCCAAGCAGCTCCGTCACATTTAAGAAAGCCGCTATTTATTAGCGGCTTTTTTTCGTTTACATAAAAGTAATGATGTAATAAGTAAAATAAAAGCGGGTTCAAATTCTCTAATACCCCGAGCAGCTCCGTCACATTTAAGAAAACCGTTAATGAAAATTAGCGGCTTTTTTTCGTTTGCATAAAAGTAATGATGTAATAAGTAAAATAAAAGCGGGTTCAAATCCTCTAATGCCCCGAGCACCTTCGCCACATTTAAGAACTATATTTTTACATAGAGTATTCAAACTAACCACGCGTCATTCCCTACAGTGAGGTTACGAACGAGATAGGGAATCTACTATTAGCATGTCGTAGTGTTATTGTTTGGCTTGATATTTCAGCTGATTTTTTAATGATGTCTTTAATGCTCAAATACGCAGTAAATAGATCACGGATAATTCATACTTCATTTCCGAGATGACGGATGATAACCAATGTCATTCTTTGCTGTGATATATGAGAATATTTAAAAAAAGCTGCTAGCAAGGCTAACAGCTTTATTGTTTAACGTTATAGCAGATGATTACTTACAAGCACTACAAGGTTGCAGTGCGATTTCGTGCTCAAAAGTTACTTGGCCTAATGCTGTTGTGCTTGCTGCGATTTCTTGCTCAATATCTTTAAGATCATCAGCATCAATACCTTTTGATGTTAATTCATCTTCAGTGTAACCAAATGCATTTAATAATAAGTAGTCACGTGCTTCTTCTTGGGTACATGTAATGATCGCTATAAGATCATCACCAAAAGTGGTATCCCCCGTGATAATTGCTGTAATTTGCTGTTGAACGCTATCGTACATTGCTGGTGTTAACCAACCTAAATCTGCTTCAGCAGTATTTTTACGACAATCAAAGCAAGGAAGGAGCTGAGAATGGCTCTGAAAATTGTTCATGGAAAAGTATCCTGATCACGGTATTAATATGGCTTCGCAACTTATGCTAATTTAGTCTTAATTACTAGCGTAAAAGTAAAATTTTTATTCTGATGTTATTGTGGAATTCAATATAAAAATTAGAACGAAAGAATGTTATTACTATCAGATTTTATTGACGATTGAGAGATGAAGCTAGATTCAGTTGTTATAGTGTTAACCAGTAGTCTAAGATAACAACATATAAAAAATTACTTTTAGCATCATAGAGATAATATTATCGTTGATGCATGAATCAATAAGGATAAATATGAAAAAGATAATAATAGCTGCCGCGGTAGCAGTAGTTATAACAGGTTGCGCTGGTACTCCGTCAAACAGCTATACAGTTGAAAATGCAGCTGGCGTGTCGTCGTGGGAGTTATGCCGAAATATTGGTTATCATGAGTTTTTTAACCGCGCTCAAAAAGCACAACAATTAACTCATTATGTGATTAATCGAGGGGATGTCGATCCACAAGCCTGTCAAGCAGCTGCTGCTGAAGGGAAAAAATTTGCAGAAGCGGAATACCGTAAAACAGGAGGCTACTAATCTTTTAGATACGCTTACTTACAATATTGTGAGCTAGTTATTCATCTGTATCGATTATAATTTATAAAATACAAACGATGATTATTTCACCATCTTTTTCTATTGTAAGTAAGGATTATGATTATTATGAAAAAAAGCGCATTGCTTGTTGTGTGTGTATTAAGTGCATTATCACTAAATGCTGTGTCATTAGCGGCACACGCAAATGATCGTCCAACAATATTACCGAGTGAGCGACCAGGATCGCAGACATGGAATAAAGCATCTGTGTATAACAAAGGTGATAGCGTACGTTATGTTGGACGATTATGGGTCGCTAAATGGTGGACACAAGGTGATCGTCCTCAACATAATAATGAGTCAGGTCCATGGAAGTTAATTCGTCTTAATGGCAATGATAATAATTATGACGATAACGACTACAATAATAATGATTATACTAAGCCTAATAGTTTTAAAGTTACGCGTTATCGTGAAGGTTTTAAATACAGTGCTGGCGATAGAGTGCGGATGCCTAATGGTAATGTTTACCGCTGTCGCAATTGGCCAGCAACGCCATGGTGTGAGTTAGCAGGTTATGCTCCTGGTAAAACGCAGCATTGGCGTGACGCGTGGTCTCGAGTAAAATAAGACTATTGTACTGAGTATCTGCCGTTGAGAGCAGATACTCATTAATGGCTGTTATTTCTTTTGTTTAGTTGATGATCGTGGATAGACATTTACTTTTTCAATGCGGTTATGCTCAATGACTAGAATTTCAAAACGCCACCGCTGCCAATCAATAATATCACCATTCTTTGGTAATCCACCTTTGATCCACATTAGCATTCCATTCAATGTTTGATAGCCATTTTGATCTTCATCCGGTAATTTTTTTAAATCTAATAAATCTTTTACAACCGTGATTGGCACCAGTCCGTCAAGGTGCCAATTATTGTCTGTTATTTTTTTGGACCATACATTACTAGGATCTTGAGTATTAAATTTGCCTGTTAGTGCTTCGAGCACATCTCGTGGTGTGACAATACCTTGAATATCACCATATTCATCAACAACAAAGGCTATTCTTGTACCTGAATCTTGAAACATATCTAACAGGTCAGTACCTGTCCATGTTTCAGGGATAAAGAGCGGTTGAGTAATGTAATCAATAATATTTTTTGGTGCTTCACTATTATTATCAAGTTCAAATTTTAATAATTGTTTGGCTGTTATCGTACCTTTAATATCATCGATGGTGTGATTACAAACGGGTAAACATGAAAATGGACTCGCTAATAGTTTTTGTTGATAGCTTTCAACACTATGGTCAAGATCAAGATAACTAATTGCATTACGGGGTGTCATCATGGATGAAATTTTACGATCATCGAAATGGAAAACATTACGTACCATTGTATGTTCTTGTTGATGAATAATACCGGCTTGAGAGCCTTCTGTAATAATGGCTTTGATATCATCTTCGGTTAAATGAGTGCTGTTATTGGTGTTTTTACTAAATACTCGCAAGAATAACTCTGTTGAACCCGCCAATAAGATAATAAAAGGTCGTGACAATAAAGATAAAAAAGCAATGGGGCGAGCGACTCGTAATGCCAAGGGTTCAGCATTAACTTGAGCATAACGTTTAGGGATTAACTCACCAATAACAATAGAGAAGTAGGTGAGAACGACAACAGCAATAATAGTTGCAGAAACAGATGCTGTGTGCGCTTGTACGCCAAAAGAGGTTAACCATGAAGAGATAGGTCCCGCTAAAGCAGCTTCACCTATTACACCATTTAATATACCAATAATGGTAATGCCGATTTGAATAGTAGATAAAAAAGTGGTTGGTTTATTGGCGAGTTTTATTGCAGTCATCGCGCCTATATCACCCTCATCTGCGAGTACCTGAAGGCGATTTTTACGTGATGTTACTAAGGCTATTTCTGACATAGCAAACCAGCCATTCAGGATAACCAAAAAAATAAGAATTGCGATACTCATTAAAACTCCTAGCAATAAAATAGGCGAATTTATGATGAGAATCGATAAATAAGTCCGCCAAATAGGATGAATCGCCTATTAGGCCACTTCCTTCATCATTATAACGCGCATATGAAAATATAAAATCTACATTTTAGTTAAATAATTTATTAAATATGTAAAGCACCATAATTGAGTGCTTTTAGTCTTATTGGTATAAAGATACAGCTTAAAACATAGCCAAATAGGAATAAAAAAACAGGTAGAGGATACATATAGATAAATTATGGATAAATAAGTGTGCTATTGGTATTGAATCAAGAGAACATTATTTATAAAAAAAGCCACAGTATTCAAGATGCTGTGGCTTTTTATGCTATTTACCGAGTGTTGTAATAATAATTAAGCTTGTTTCAATTGTTTATTTCGATAAATTATTGCTACCACGGCAGGTAAACTAAAAATAATAAAACCAGAAATTAAGGCAATTGCAGCAGTATGTTTATTGATGCTTGACGGCACATCGAAAGATACAAAAATAGTAACAAAGCAGCTTATTAGTCCAAGTGCTGATGCTATGACCATTCCAATTTTTCCACCAGGAACACGGAATGGACGATCAATATGATTGTGTTTACGACGTGATGCTAAGAAGCTGATAAAGATGCAAATATACATTACCATGTAGAGTTGCGTCATCAGGATATTCAATAACCACATGCCTTGATTGACATTTGGTACTAACACAAACACTAATGATAATAAGCTTACGATAGCCCCTTGGAGCAATAATAATGGGACTGGTGCTTGATTACGGTTTTCTTTTGATAACCGAATTGGCATAAACTTATCTTTAGCTGCAACATGTAAACTTTTAGTTGGTGCAATGATCCAGTTATTTAGGCTGGCAAGACTACCAAAAACAATGGCAAGGGCGATTACAGGTAATAAGAATGGTAGATTCATATCCTTAAAGAAGGTTTTAAATGCCAGAATTATTCCTTCACTTAAACTTGAATTGCTATGTGAAACTACGGCTGCAATCGATAATGAACAGGCAGTAAGTGATACTAATATCATTATTGTCGAAATTAAAAGTGCTTTTGGATATGCTTTTTGAGGATTCTTCACTTCATTGGCATAAGCCGTTGTGATTTCAATACCCGTCAAAGATAAAACAACAGCAGTAAAACTTGCACCGATACCACTTTGTGAAAAGTCGGGTAACCAATCTGAAACATGACGTAATGAAATATGCGATGCTTCTGGGTTGGTATATGTCCAATACCCCCCTAATGCAATAATAAGCAGGATCGGGAAAATAAGACCAATCATGCCAAAAACATTAGTAATTAATGACGATAACCGTAAGCCAAAGATATTAACGAAGGTGAGTGCCCAAAAGATAATATTAATCATCACTAACATGAAAATATTATTTTCTGCTAAATGTGGGAAAAATGGGTAAGTACCAGTGGCTACGATAAATGAGATGAGTGGTGGGTAATAGACAATATTTTCAGCATATTGATACCATACCGTTATAAAACCAAAGTTATGGCCTAATGTTTCTTTACCCCAAAGATAAACGCCACCTTGTTTAGGGTACGTTGTGCTCATTTCTGCACATACTAATGCTGTCGGAACAAAAAAGCATAATCCTGCAAGCATGAAAAAAGAAATAGCATGGCTACCAAAGAGTGCTGCTCCCGGTAAATTACGGATACTATCCACCGAGGTTATCGTGATCATTATTATCGAGAAAACGCTTAACTTTGCAGCAGATTTTGCGATATCGCCCATTAAAGGCCCTCAGGTTAAGTCCGTAAATGTGTTATAAAACAGCAATCATACGGTATTTAAAAGTAAAAAGAGCGGCATTCTAAAGTCTAAGCTTATATGGGTATATAGGTAAAAATGGTATGTTTATTATCAAAAATGGTAATAAGAATTCAGTATAGTGAACGATACGTGCTTTTATTATATATTTTGAGATTAAATAAGTAATTTAAGACCGATGTTATTTTTATAATGGAGTGAGCAATGAAAAGTTTATTATCGAAATGCTATCTATTTATTCCATTATTGCTCGGTATATCAGGCTGTAATGATCATCGTGAAGAATTAGCATTAGGTACGATTGAACGCGACCAAATTACATTGACTGCAACGGCAAATGAAATCATTACAACGCAACCTACGATTGAAGGCTGTGTTGTAAAAAAAGGTGATGTTGTCGTCACATTACAATCTCAACAACAGCAGACTAGACTGATTAAAGCGCAAGCACAGCAACAACAAGCACAAGCCTACTTGCAACGGTTAACAAATGGTTCTCGCCCAGAAGATATTGCTACAGCACAAGCTAAAGTTGAGCAATACCAAGCTAATTTTAGAGAGAAAAATATAGATAACAGGCGTGCTAAACAGCTTTTTTTAAAGAAAATGGTTTCTGTGGCTGAACGAGATAGCGCGCAAACGCAACGGGATATCGCACAAGCTGAATTACAAGCAGCAACCAATGAATTAGATAAATTGCTGCATGGCGAGCGTATTGAAGATATAAAACAAGCGCAGGCTGCACTTGTGGTGGCGACGGCAGAAGTGGCACTTCAGCAGCAAATTCTACAAGACTATACTATTGTCGCAACCCGTAACGGAATTTTAGAACGTTTGCCTTACCATGTGGGTGATCGTGTTGCTAAAAATGCGACGGTTGCGATTATCACCACGCATACCGTTCCTTATGCACGTATTTATGTTCCTGAACCTTATCGCGTCAATATAACCGCTGGAAAAAAATTAACCATTCATGTTGATGGCATTAAGACGTCTTATCAAGGCACCGTACGTTGGATAGCAATAATCCCTTCTTTTACGCCTTATTACACCCTTAATGGTAGCGATAAAGCGCGGTTAGTTTATTTAGCTGAAGTTGATTTCCCTGATAGTGGTCGTGAATTACCTGCGGGCGTTCCAGTACAAGTGGAGATGCCGCATGAATGAGAATGCGATTATTGCGACTAATGTAACGCGTAAATTTGGTGATTTTGTTGCCGTTGATAATCTTAATTTAGCAGTACCGAAAGGCACTATTTATGGTTTTTTAGGCCCTAATGGTTGCGGTAAATCCACCACATTAAGGATGCTAACCGGACTATTAACGCCGACGACTGGCTGTGTGAATGTACTTGGGCTAGATATTCCACGCCAAGCCGAGCAATTACGTTTGTGTATTGGGTATATGACACAAAAATTTTCGTTATACCAAGATCTAACTGTTCAAGAAAACCTTGAGTTTATGGGACAGATTTTTGGTATACCCAAAGCGCAGCGTAAGCGACGAATTCAACAACAATTAATCACTTATGGACTTGATCAACGGGCAAAACGTCGTGCAGGAGAATTAAGTGGTGGTCAGCGACAACGACTTTCTTTAGCCGCCGCAACAATCCACCAGCCAGATTTACTACTGCTAGATGAACCCACCTCGGCAGTTGATCCTGAAAATCGCCGTGAATTTTGGGAGCAACTGTTTGATCTTTCAGATCAAGGTACCACCATTTTAGTCACAACCCATTATATGGATGAAGCTGAACGCTGTCATGGTTTAGCTATTATGGATGCAGGTGTGGTACGTGCTAATGGATCACCTTACGCGCTGATGGACGCGATGGCGGTAACCGTTGTTGAGATAGAAGCGCAGCAATTACGGCGACTTAAAGCGCAAATTATACAACTTCCTCTGGTGAGATCAGCAGCACAATTAGGGGTTCGATTACGGGTATTAGTGTCAAAAGAAATTAATGATCCCATCGGCTGGTTACAATTACAAATACCGACATTAGCACAAGCAGTTATGACTATCAGTCGACCGAGTCTTGAAGATGTTTTTGTAACCTGTACTGGTGAGGGGCGACAATGATCACTCGCTTATGGTGGAGTCTGTTACGGATCAATGCAATTGTTAGCAAAGAGTTACGGCAGCTAAGTCGGGATCGTATCACCTTTGGTATGATCGTGATGATCCCGCTCATTCAATTGTTATTGTTTGGTTATGCCATCAATACTAATGTTAGAAATGTTCCTACTGCGATAGTCGATCAAAGCCACTCAGCAACAGGGCGGATGTTGGTGGAATCGATTAAAGCTACGCAAGTTGTTGATGTGATCGCAAGTTACGCGACACCGCAACAAGGTCAGCAAGCGATTATGGATGGCAAAGTAAAAGCAGTATTGGTGCTTCCCTCTGATTTTCAGCGTCGAATAGACCAGCAGCAAGTGATTGGGCAATGGTTAGTGGATGGTTCTGATGCATTAATCAGTTCAACCATTATGCAATTACAAAAAATGCCATTAACTGAAGTGATCCCTCAACGGAAAGCACAACCGAATAATTTTGAAGTAACGTTATATTTTAATCCTGAGCGTCGCTCTGCGATTAATATTATTCCCGGGTTACTTGGGATTATATTAACCATGACGATGATTCTATTTACTTCCGTAACGATTGTAAGAGAGCGTGAGCAAGGCAATTTAGAGTTATTGATTACCACGCCAATTCAACCGTTAGAATTAATGCTAGCTAAGATAATACCGTATATTTTTATCGGTATTATTCAATCAATCATTATCTTAGGATTAGGATATGTCATTTTTGATGTGCCAATTAATGGTTCAATAATCCAAATTTTTCTGGGTACATTACTATTTATTCTGGCAAGTTTAACGCTCGGCTTAGTGATATCAACAAAGGCAACAACGCAGTTACAAGCTATGCAAATGACAATATTTATATTATTGCCGTCTATTTTGTTATCAGGATTTATGTTCCCGTATGAAGGTATGCCCGTTATTGCACAATGGATTGCTGAGATATTACCGACGACACACTTTATTCGTATTATTCGCGGCATTGTGTTGCGAGGAGCTGATTTGGCTGATCTGTGGCGAGATACATTATGGTTAGTAATATTTACCATTATTGGGTTAATCATTGCGTCAATTAGGTTTAAGAAAACGTTAGATTAGTGATTTTCAAGTAAAGGATATATAGGTAATACCTTGTTTTACAGGTTATTTTTTTGTGATGTTAACAGGGGCTGATGACAAAAATATGGCAGTTTTACTGTAGAAATAAGATGGTTTGAAGACAAATTGAAGATAGGATAAAAGAATGAATGGTGCATGTTTGTGATAAAAAAATAATAACATGACTTATTATTCTCTAGGTGCATCTTTCTGGTATTGCTTGGTTGCTATTGTTAGACTGCGGGCATTGTTTAGATAGGTAAGGCCTTTTTATGTTCACCCGTTCGCCACAGTTATCATTAAAGCGAAGCTATGTTGCTGCGTTGTCGTTATCAGCTATTGTTGTATTGTCTGGCTGTAGCCAAGCACCAAAGTTACAAAAGATCTCTGGTTTTGCTGAGGGTACTACTTACCATGTGACATATTGGTCAAAGCAGGATGTACCTGTTGCGAAAGTGACAGAGCAATTTAATAAAAAGCTGGCAGCGATTGATAAAGAATATTCTACCTATCGGAATGACTCGTATATTTCTGAGTTTAACCACAGTACATCGACTCAATGGCAACCCGCGTCTAAAGATTTCATATATATGTTGTCGTTAGCCAAAAAATTAAATAAAGATAGCCATGGATGTTATGACCCAACAATTCAGCCATTATATAAATTATGGGGCTTTCAAGGGGATACTTTGCATGTCCCTACACCACAGCAAATAGCATCGATTAAAAAAGACATTGGGATTGATAAGATTGAAATAGATCCGGTGCATTTACGGATCAGAAAAACCATTCCTCAAGTACAAGTGGACTTATCCTCAATGGGCGAAGGCTATGCCATTAGTCAGCTAAGCACAATTTTAGAAGCCGATGGTGTTAATAATTATTTGGTTGAGTTTGGCGGCGATATGAAAATTAAAGGTCGCAAACTGGAAGGGAAAAAGTGGCGAGTTGCGATTGAACAGCCAATAGCATTAAAAGACGGTATTCGTCCTTATACTATTGTTAATATCAATGCTGACGATGGTGTTTCATTAAATACATCGGGCACCTATCACCATAACTTTAAAGATGGTGAAAAAGATTATTCTCATATTTTAGATACTCGTACAGGTGCACCTGTAACGCATAATTTGGTATCAGCATCAGTATTTGGTCATGATCCTGTTGTTGGGGATGCGTGGGCAACCTCCATGTTATGTTTGGGGCCTGTAGAAGGGAAAGTTGTTGCCAATGAGCAGGACTTACCGGTGTACTTTATTCAAAGTGAAGGTAAAACATTTAAGAGTTCTGACAGTGAGTCACTTAAAAACTATCAGCGTATTACGTTAAGTTAAGCGTATTTTAAATGAATACGAGATAGTGATGAGCCACTCAAATGAGTGGCTTTTTTATTTATTTTATACAGACATTTTGCATTAATGCTTGAACGTCGTCGTGTCATTATCGCTGGTGGCATTGATATCGCCAGCAGGATTAAGTAGGTGTGGTACGATTTTAGGCAAGTTTAATTCAATATCATTATCTGTGACGGGGTTAATTGCAGTGTTATACCAACCCAGTAAGCCTAAAACGGCATAGCCAATAGCATCATCACTGTCACGATGCTCAAGAATGATTTGTAGAAAACGTAAGATAGCTTTGTCGTTTGATTTAGCTTGAACTAACGTTTCATCAAAAACAGCCGTTGCTTCAGCCAATAAACCTTCAAATTCAGTATCAATAGATACTTTAAACGAGCCACCATCAACAGTAATTTTCATTGTTATATCGTCAATTATTATAATTGATATAAATATTACCTAATTACCAATCGGTTGTCGCCATACTGCGGTATTGATTAACATTGTTATGATCCAGACACAAAAAAGCCTACTAAAAAGTAGGCTTGGTTGTATCTAAAGATGGTGCTCGCTACTGGACTCGAACCAGTGACACCTTGCATGTCATGCAAGTACTCTAACCAACTGAGCTAAGCGAGCAAATTGTACTGTTATAAACCGCCGTTAAGCCATTTATTTGAAACTGGTGCTCGCTACTGGACTCGAACCAGTGACACCTTGCATGTCATGCAAGTACTCTAACCAACTGAGCTAAGCGAGCAAATTGTACTACTATAAACCGCTGTTAAGCCATTTATTTGAAACTGGTGCTCGCTACTGGACTCGAACCAGTGACACCTTGCATGTCATGCAAGTACTCTAACCAACTGAGCTAAGCGAGCAAATTCAGCTTAATTACTGTTGAATCGTAATCAGCGAATGACAAGCATAGTAGCGAGTCACTTTCATCTAGGCAAGTGTTTAAATAGACTTTTTTAGTAAATTCAGTGCGTTTGCTTGCACAATAGCCAGTTTGGTCAAATTTGGTGATGGTTAAATAGACGAATGTGATATTACGCATGTTATTTTTGAGGGACGCCACCAGTATTTTACTGGTGGCTATGTAAAAAGGGTTATTGAAGCAGTTCGTGATTTTCTGGTAATAGACGAATAATCCACAATACCAGTTTATGTTTCATGTTAACGCCATCTTCTTTATCAACAGCTAATGGTGTTATTTGTTTACATTGCACTAATAAGCGATAAATACATTCCACGCGATCGGTCGAACCGATACCGCGATTTAAATCATTAAATCCTTGTTTTTTTGCAAAGGCGAAACCGAGTTCTAATGCTTTTTTTAATAGTTTTGCTTCGTTTTTATGTTTTTTCATTCTTATCTCCCTGAACTTCTGATTGAGTGTAGTTTACCTATTCTCAAAATGAACTAATAGTAGCAAAAATGATAATTGAGGTTGGTAGCAATTTATTGATATCCAACCTTAAATTGGCAATATCTAAATAATCATTACCAATAATACACATGATCAATAGTTGCTTGTTGAAATTGGCGTTGAAGTTGAGTTGTTTATTTTAGATAAAAAAAGCGATCCTAAGATCGCTGATTTCAATAAGTGACTCTTTACTATTAGCGTAATGACATCTCAATTTGTTTTTGCGTATCAAGTTTATGAACCCAATGCATACGCGCACCAAGCATTATCGCAGCAGACGTTAAGCCAATAATAAAGCCGATCCAGAACCCTTCAGGTCCCATTGGCTTAACTATCCAATCAGTCATACCTAAAATATAACCAATAGGTAATCCTAATAACCAGTAAGCAATAAAGGTGCAGAAGAAGATTGCCCGCATATCTTTATAGCCACGTAGTGCACCAGCAGCAACAACCTGTACAGCATCGCTACATTGATAAATGGCGGCTAATAGAAGTAGTTGGCTTGCAAATAGAATAACTTCAGGGTTATCCGTATACAGTAAGGCAATTTGTTCACGGAAAATCACAGTTAGAATCGCAGTACAAAATGCTAATGATATGCCTACGAATAATCCACAATGACTGGCAATTTTAGCGCCAATAATGTCTTCTTGCCCCATTTTATGGCCAACACGAATACTAACCGCAGCAGCGATGCTCATTGGTAACATATAGACTAAGGACGAGAAATTCATCGCAATTTGGTGGGATGCGACTTTCATTGGCCCCAGCGGTGAGATCAATAACGCAATGACTGCAAATAAAGAGACTTCAAAAAATAATGATGCAGCGACAGGAAAGCCTAATTTAAACAAACGACTGATTGCAGCAAATTTAGGTGGATAAATTACCCCAAACACATTAAGACGGTTAAGGCGCTTATTGATTAAGACAAAAGCAAGCATTGCAAAGAACATAAACCAGTACACAATAGTGGTAGCAATACCACAACCTACACCACCCATCGCTGGCATACCAAATTCACCGTAAACAAAAATCCAGTTTAAGGGAATATTTAGTAATAGTCCTAAAAAGCCAATTACCATGCCAGGGATAGTAAAAGATAAGCCTTCAGAGAAACTTTTTAGTGTTTGGAAGAATAGAAATGCGGGTACAGCGAATAATACCGCATGTAAATAACCAACCGTCTTTTCAGCCAATACGGGTTCTACATTCATGTAGTGGATTAAAATACCCGCGTTGTAAAGAATCAACATTGTCGGAATTGAAATTAATACCGCTAAAATAAAAGCGGTTTGAATTTCAAATGGTATCTTTTCTTTTTTTCCTGAACCACTAAGTTGAGCAACAATAGGAACAATCGCCATCAGCAAGCCAACCCCAAATAAAATTGAGGGAAGCCAAATACTTGCAGCGACAGCAACGGCTGCCATGTCTGTTGCACTTACGCCACCAGCCATAACGGTATCAACAAAACCCATTGATGTTTGGGCAACGGAAGCAATTAAAACAGGGATCGCAAGTTTGAGTAGTTGTGCTGTTTCTTTTCTGTAGTTTTGCACTCAGCAAGGCTCCAAAAATGAGGAAAAAAGGGGGGGAGGGAATCAATAGTTGCTAGTTACTATATAATGCACCCTGAATGAGGCTGGATTATATAAATAAAACTAATAAAGCCAAGTAATATTTACCATTTTATGTAGATAAAAAGAAACGGCCTTAATAGTTGATCATCGAGGCCGTTAGGTTACGTTGATAGTTATTGTCTTTATTTAGACAGTAAAGAATTGGTGCCCAAAGAAACCAATCGTAATAAAAGTACTTGCAGCACTAAAAATACATAGCATTGGCGTCTTAATACTTGGATAACGTTCGATCAGTAAGGCTAAGCCAAGGAAGGTAGGGTAAAGCCCAAAGGCGTAACGTGGCATTGCATTAAGGCTTGATGAAAGAGGCAGTATTAAGCAAATAAACATAAACAGTGCTTCGGCATAATATTTACGGACAACTAAGTAAATATTTAGCGCAAAGGCAAGTAATGCCATGATCGCGAGGTATAATTTAGGACCACCTGTTTCAAAGCCAAAGATTAACCAATGGAATGGATTAGCCAGTTGACGTCCCCACGCTATTTGAATATGTCCAAACGCCAGCGCATCCCCAACATGAAAATACATGTAAGTCATAAAGCCAAAAAAGCCAAATGGAATCACCCAAATTGCCGCTAATACTTTCAGTGCGGGGGTTTTAAAGCGTAAGAAACTTTGAATACCATAATGTTGAATTGCAATAATTAACACTGGGAAAACTAAAAATACGCCCAAGTTACGTGTAACGGCTGCGAGCATGCCTAAAATAGCGACCAAAAACCATTGCTGACAATAGCTAAATAAGAACACCCCAGCCACTAATGCAATAAATAATGGCTCAGTATAACCAGCAGAGGAATAAACCGTATAAGGTGAAAAACACAATATCCACACTATGGTAGAACGTGTTTTAGCACTTATTTTTAGCTGTTTTAGTACCATTAATACCATTGGTAGACTAAGCAAAAACGCAAGATTAGAAGCAAAGGCTAACCCAAAGCGGTAGTTATTAATGGGGTTTTCAAAGGTGGTTAAATGCGAGAATATCCAGCCAAGAAAAGGTTGTAATGGCATAAATGCCCAATTGGCGGCATTTTTTTGTCCAAGCCATTGTGGAATGAGATCGTAACCATTATCAATAATGCGATAGAACCATACACAGTCAAAACGACAGACAGTTTGTAATAAGGGTTGTTCTGCATAATGGCCTGTCATAAACATATTTACGCCCCAAAGACCAAGAGCGTAGATCACAACACGACTAATAATGACAGCAAAAATCAAATTCAGCCAATCTTTACGGGTTAGGCGAATATCTGTAAGCGATAAGAGATTCATTTAAAGACCCAAAATTTCGATAAAATAAAAGTAATAATGGGTACACACAACGTTGAAATTGTCACGGCAACCCAACCTTTTACGTGAGCTGTTTGTAATAATGTCACTAGAATGAGGTTATTAATTAAAAAGCCAAACAAAGACACCGCTAAAAATTTAAAAAATGAGCCTTTTTGAGCAAAGGTAAAATGGCGATGACCAAAATAGGAGACTAAAAAAGCAATACTAAAACCGAGTATATTTGCGATATATTCTGATGGATGTGCAATTTGAAAAAAGTACAGCCTTACTACTGATAGATGTACGGCAGTTGCTAATAATCCTACCAGGGCAAAGCGATTCAGTTGCCAAAAATGTTTAAGAAAAGACTCATTCATAACGATTACTATACTTGTTTAAGGTTGTTTGTGTGTGGTGTCGATTGTTTGATTCTTGTTGGTTATTTCTATAGTTACCGTAAACATCCTCTACTAAATAAATAGGTCGGTGTTTAAGCTCAGTATAAATACGGCTGACATAACCACCAATTACCCCTAGAGAGATTAGTTGAATACCGCCTAAAAAAAGTACGACTGAAATCGTCGAAGCATAACCTGGCGTATGGACGCCAAAACATAAGGCACTAATAACGATATACATTAAAAAGATGAAAGATAACAATGAAATACCAAATCCCACAAACCCCCATACTCGTAATGGCCATGCGGTAAAGCTAGTAATTCCGTCCATTGCAAAGTTCCACAACTTCCAGTAATTAAATTTAGTATCACCGATAAAACGTTCAGGACGCTGAAAATTGACGCCAGTAGCACGTAAAGATGACCAGGCAAGTAAGCCTTTCATAAAACGATTGCGTTCTGGTAATTGTTTAACGGTTTCAATAACGCAACGATTAATTAATCTAAAGTCACCTGCATTTTCAGGCAGTGTTGTTTCAGCAGATAAGAAATTAAAGAAACGGTAGAACCCGCCAGCGGTTAATCGCTTGGTATAGGTATCTTGTGAACGATCGACGCGTACACCATAAATAGTGTCATAGTCACCAGTAAGCCATAGGTCAACAAATTCAAGGATCACTTCTGGTGGATCTTGCAAATCAACATCCATAATAACAGCAGCATCACCTTGAACGTAATCTAAACCGGCTGTCATTGCGGCTTCTTTGCCAAAGTTACGGGCAAAATTTATTAATGAGATACTTGAATCTTGCTCTATCATTTTATCAATAACATACTTGGTATTATCTTTACTGCCGTCATTAATAAATACAATATCTATGTGAGATCGAATGCTACTTAGTTTGTCATTAATAGCAGCCAAGAACGGCTCAATGGCCACTTCTTCATTGTAAACTGGCACAATAAGTGATAAACGATAATCAAGCGGGTTTGGTTGGTGGTTCATTTTATATTCCCAATTTTTTGATTAAAATGGCCAGTATTATGTGGCAAAAGTAAAGTATCTACATTCATTGGTGCTAGGCTAATTGTGGTGACTTGCAATGGTATCGGCGTGGTTACTATGAATGTTTGTAATTGCTGTGCTGTAGGAAAAAATTGTTGTTGTGGCAATTGAGCAACTAACGTGTTCCCTTGCGCTTGTAATATGCCTTGATTATGATTAAACGTAAATGTAAGCGGTTTTAGCTGTGATTGTGTTTTTGCGAAGGTGAATTTAATCTTGACGTTGGTTGTTGGCGCAGAGGCTAGGGTAAAATATAGGCCGCCTTGCTGCGTTAATTCTCGCATTTTGTTATCAGTATCAAAGCTCCAGCCTGCGCGGGATAAATTAGGTATCTTGTCAGTTACATTTAAATTACTGGGTATCGCTAAAGTCAGATTAGGTTGCTTGGGTTGCCAATATAATGTCTGATTTTTTATATAATAAGCCTTATAAGCAAGGCTGACATTGGGTGTTATTGCTTTGTAAAGTACCCAAACATAGTACCCTGATAACACTACTAATAAGCTAATAAGTACTGCTCGCAAAGTAGATTGCTTATGTTGTTGTGTTGGCCGTGTAACGGTCGATGAGACGCTAGCAGTCATAGAGTACCTTTAATGCGTATTATATTTATTAGCTAAATGTAGAAAATAGAGAAAGTTAGATAAAATAGGCTAACTTTTATTGTTATACAAGTAATACGCTTATCGTATTGAAAAGTGTCACCTTAATGTCAAAACGTAAATTTTAATAAAAATAGTGGGTAAAGAGTTATTTTATTCAATACTATTCAATATATAAGTATAAATTGAATAGTATTGAATAAATCAAGATATTAATAATAGATCAATTAAGTTAACTAGGCATAAGGATCGATATGTTTACTGGAATTATACAAGGCGTAGCACAAGTCATTAATATTGATAAAAAAGAGAATTTTCAAACGCATATCATTCGATTGCCAAATGAACTCATACAAGGATTAACACTAGGGGCGTCTGTAGCCCATAATGGTTGTTGTTTAACGGTAACTCATATTGAACAACAATTAGTTTCTTTTGATTTAATGCAAGAAACGTTGAATGTGACTAATTTAGGCCTGCTCAATGTTGGGGATTATGTCAATGTCGAACGGGCTGCTAAATTTGGTGATGAGATTGGCGGTCATGCAATGTCAGGCCATATTATGGCGACTGCTATTGTTTCGGCGGTGAATATTTCTGAGAATAATCATCAAGTGTGGTTTTCTGTGCCAACCCATTTGATGAAATATATTTTTGCGAAAGGTTACATTGGTATTGATGGTATCAGCTTAACGATTGGTGAAGTGAAAGACTGTTGCTTTAATGTCAATTTAATTCCTGAAACACTACAACGCACGAACCTTGAAAGTCGCATGATAAATGATGTTATTAATATTGAAATTGATCCACAAACACAAGCGATTGTTGATACTGTTGAGCGAGTAATGGCAACTAAATAATAATATTAAAAGATTTGTTCGTCATCAGCATCAACAAAGAGATTAATTGTCTTATGTAGTTCATCAACTTCCATGGTTAAATGAATCGGATGACAGCAAATAGAACAGTCATCATAGAACTCTTGACTGCCAGCACTCGCATCAAGAGGGATTTTTATAATGTGACCACAATGTGGACAACTGACATTTTGATTTGAATATTTGTGCATAACAGATCCTTAATACAGATATTAACGGTATCGTTTGATTTATTGTGCCGTATATTATTATTGATCCTAGTTGTTCGTTATCTATTTTGCGAATTTTGGTGAGAAGGACACCAACACGGAGTGGTGTTGGTGTCAGATAAATAAATATACAATCGTTGTTACTATTCCAACATCAACTTAGCAATAATATGCTGCGCTTGGCCCATATATTCACCACCAAATAGATTACAATGGTTAAGTATATGATAAAGATTATACAGATCTTTGCGGTCTTGATATCCGTCATCTAAAGGATAGATTGACTGATAGCCGTCATAGAAACTAGCAGGAAACCCTCCAAATAATTCTGTCATTGCGATATCACATTCACGATCACCCCAATAGGTGGCAGGATCAAAAATGATAGGCCCGGATACTGTTAATGCGGTATTACCATGCCATAAGTCACCATGGAGCAATGAAGGTTTAGGCTGGTGATTGCTTAACCTTTGCGCGACATTAGCTGTTATTGTGTCAATGTCACCGAAATGAAGTCCTTTTTCTTCACAAAGTTGCAATTGCCATTCAATACGCTGCTCTGCAAAAAATTTATCCCAGCGCCGACGCCATTTATTAGGTTGGGGTGTTAAACCAATATAGTTATCAAAATCAAATCCGTACTCAACTTGTTCACCCCATAAATGAAGTTGTGCCAATTGTTGACCAAGTTTATAACCCGCATCGTCATCAATCGTTTTGGTGGGAAGATAATTTAAAATTAGGAAGGATTTGTCACGGCAAGTACCAAGATGAAAGTGTTGAGGAACCTGAACACAATCAGCTTCATTAAGAATACGTAAACTCTCAGCTTCGGTTTCAAAAACAGTGAGTTGATCTTTATCATTAAGCTTAATAAAAAAACGTTGTTCGCCATCGCCAACACAATAACATTGGTTTACATCACCGCCTTGAATAGCTTCACGTTCACTTATTTTGAACTGTCGACCAAGTACTTCTGACAATTGGTGAGAAATAGCCTGCCACATAGCATCCTCCACGCATTAAATTGGACTAGATAAAACTTGTCTATCAACATCTTAGTCCATTTCATTTAGATATATCTGTGAAGTCGCGGCTATTTTAATGAATAACAAAAGAAAAATATCTATCCTACTGAAAATAAAGAATATATTATTTCTATATTAAAAATAAATTCTTATTTATCTTGCTTGAATATTTCATTTTCTTTGTTATTGTTCGTTTACTTTTAAATATTTACAGTTACTCTATGCCGAAAATTTATTCGGTAATAAAGGACACCATAATGAGCACGATTATAATCCCGACGGAAATGACATTTTTCTCACGTTTTGAAAGTGATATTTTGTCAGGAAAGAAAACCATTACTATTCGTGATGAAGCGGAAAGCTATTATGTACCTGGTACGACGGTTGATGTCTCGACGTATGAAGAGGGACGCTGGTTTTGTCGTTTAAATATTTTAACCGTTGATCCGATTGCATTTAATGATCTTAATGAATTTCACGCTCAGCAAGAAAACATGACAGTAGCTGAATTAAAAGCGGTGATTCACGATATTTATCCGGGTATTGAAAAATTGTATGTAGTGAATTACGCCTTAGTTAAATAGAAACCATAAAAAAATAGGGCGATCCTTTGCAATATCTTGTTACCGTTTGTATAGTGTCCCCCTGTTTTTACCTTAGTATGTAGCTCTGTGTTGCGGCATCAAAGTAAAAACATTTTTATTAATAGAAAGCTTCTCTAAAAGCTTTATTAACTCAACATGTGCTACTTGGTGTGTGGCACCACTGTTTAAGGATATTTAAATGCCAGTTATTACTCTTCCAGACGGTAGTCAACGTCAATTCGACGATGCTGTATCAACTATGGACGTTGCACTTTCAATTGGTCCTGGTCTTGCGAAAGCAACCATTGCAGGACGTGTTGATGGTGTTCGTGTTGACGCTTGTGATCTTATCGAAAATGATGCAAGCCTAGAAATCATTACTGTAAAAGATGATGTTGATGGTCTTGAAATCGTTCGTCACTCATGTGCACACTTGCTAGGTCATGCAATTAAGCAATTGTACCCTGAAGCAAAAATGGCGATCGGTCCTACAATTGACAACGGTTTTTACTACGATATCGATCTAGAGCAATCTTTAACACAAGAAGATCTTGATGTTATTGAAAAGCGTATGCTTGTACTAGCAAAAACTAAATATCAAGTTGTGAAGAAAAACGTAAGCTGGCAAGAAGCGCGTGATGCGTTTGATGCACGTGGCGAAACGTATAAAATTGAAATCCTAGATGAAAACGTTGCACGTGACGATCGTCCTGGTTTATATCATCATGAAGAATACATTGACATGTGTCGTGGTCCTCACGTTCCACACATGGGTTTCTGTCAGAACTTCAAGCTATTAAGCGTTGCTGGTGCATACTGGCGCGGTAATAGTGATAACAAGATGCTGCAACGTATTTACGGTACTGCATTTCACGATAAGAAAGCATTAAAAGCGCATATAACGCGTTTAGAAGAAGCTGCTAAACGTGATCACCGTAAGATTGGTAAGCAACTTGATCTATTCCACATGCAGCAAGAAGCACCTGGTATGGTATTCTGGCATCACAACGGTTGGACTATCTTCCGTGAGCTAGAAGTATTTGTTCGTGAAAAACTGAATGAATATGATTACCAAGAAGTAAAAGGCCCATTAATGATGGACCGTGTGCTTTGGGAACGTTCTGGTCACTGGGATAAGTACGCTGAGGCAATGTTCACAACAAGTTCTGAGAACCGTGAATATGCAATTAAGCCAATGAACTGTCCTGGTCACGTACAGATATTTAACCAAGGTCTTAAGTCATACCGTGATTTACCATTACGTATGGCTGAGTTTGGTGCTTGTCACCGTAATGAGCCTTCAGGTTCACTTCACGGCATTATGCGTGTTCGTGGTTTTACCCAAGATGATGCGCATATTTTTTGTACAGAAGCACAAGTACAACAAGAAGTTACATCTTGCATCGAAATGGTGTATGATACATACAAGACATTTGGTTTTGATAACATTGTTGTTAAATTATCTACCCGTCCTGAAAAACGTGTGGGTTCTGATGCAATGTGGGACAAGGCTGAAGCCGATTTAGTTACCGCGCTTGAATCAATGGACATTCCATTTGACATTCAAGAAGGTGAGGGTGCATTCTACGGTCCTAAGATCGAGTTTACACTTCACGATTGTCTTGATCGCGCATGGCAGTGTGGTACAGTTCAGCTTGACTTCGCATTACCTGAGCGTTTAGGCGCTACATATGTAGGTGAAGACAACGAACGCCATACACCGGTTATGATTCACCGTGCAATTCTTGGTTCACTAGAGCGCTTCATCGGTATTCTTATCGAAGATTATGCAGGCTTCTTCCCAACATGGTTGGCGCCTCAACAAGCTGTAGTGATGAATATTACTGACTCTCAAGCAGAATATGTGCAAGAAATTGTAGAAAAATTGAAAAAAAGTGGAATTAGAGTCAATGCGGACTTGAGAAATGAGAAGATTGGCTTTAAAATCCGCGAACATACTTTGAAGCGAGTGCCTTTCATGCTCGTTTGTGGTGACAAAGAAGTCGAAGCAGGCGTAGTAGCAGTTCGTACTCGCAAGGGTAAAGATTTGGGTAAATTTAAGATTGATGAACTGATTGCATTTATGCAAGAAGAGATCAGCGATCGTAAGCTCAATGTTGTGGAGGAATAAGGTATTAAAGGCGGAAAAAGAACCCAGGCACCAGTTAAGCAAAACGCGCATCGTCTGAATGATGAAATTCGTGGCGTACGTGAAGTTCGTCTAACTGGCCTTGACGGCGAATCAGTCGGTGTTGTTTCTATTGAAGAAGCAATTAATGTTGCTCTTGATGCTGGTGTGGATCTAGTTGAAATTAGCCCTAATGCCGAGCCACCAGTCTGTCGCGTGATGGACTATGGTAAGTACTTGTTCGAAAAGAGCAAGGCTGCTAAAGAGCAAAAGAAAAATCAAAAACAAATCCAGATCAAGGAAGTTAAATTCCGACCTGGTACAGACGAAGGCGATTATCAGGTAAAACTACGCAACCTGACTCGCTTTTTAGAAGAGGGCAACAAGGGTAAAGTCACACTACGTTTCCGTGGTCGTGAAATGGCCCACCAAGGCATTGGTATTGAGCTTCTTAATCGTATTAAGGCTGAACTTGAAGAGATTGCTATCTGTGAAAGTTTCCCTAATCGAGTAGAAGGTCGTCAAATGACCATGATGCTTGCCCCAAAAAAGAAGTAATAACGGCATTCAAGTAGCTAAAAAGTGTTGCTTTTAGTAGCACTTTTTGTTCGCCCTATTACTATGATTATTAACTATCAACAATGCGGAGTTATCATCTCATGCCAAAGATGAAAACAAATCGTGGCGCAGCTAAGCGCTTCAAAAAAACAGCTGGTGGCTTTAAATTTAAGCACGCTACTAAGCGTCACATCCTGACTAAACGTACTACTAAGAACAAACGTCAGCTTCGTCCAAATGCAATCCTTCCTCGTTGTGAAGTGGCTGCAGTTGCTCGTATGCTTCCGTTCGCTTAATCGTTTGATCGTTTAATCGTTTTTAGTTTTATATTTTTTAATTTTAGTTAGGAGTCTCCTATGCCTCGCGTAAAACGTGGTGTACAAGCGCGTGCACGTCACAAGAAAGTTCTTAAACAAGCTAAAGGTTATTACGGAGCACGTTCACGTGTTTACCGTGTAGCTTTCCAGGCTGTTACTAAAGCTGGTCAATATGCTTACCGTGACCGTCGTCAGAAGAAACGTACTTTCCGTCAACTTTGGATTGCTCGTATCAATGCTGCGGCACGTCAAAATGGTATGTCTTACAGCCGTCTAATCAACGGTCTTAAGAAAGCGTCTATCGAAATCGATCGTAAGATCCTTTCTGATATCGCTGTATTTGACAAAGCTACTTTCACTGTTCTTGTGGAAAAGGCAAAAGCTGCACTGTAATTTATCAGTCTAGTTTATATTGAAAGGAGAGCCTCGGCTCTCCTTTTTTCGTTTATGGTCGTTATGTTTTTTCTAAAGTTTTTTTAACATCCAGATATCACAACCTCCATGTTGAGTCCCTGTTAATGGTTTTTCTAGGTGGGTAAATCCCAATCTTTCATATAAAGATACCGCAGAATGCATGCTAGCAAGGGTATCGAGATAACATTCTTCAAAGCCTTTGTCTTTGGCATGCTCTAAACATTGCAGTGAGAGTTTTTTTCCTAGTCCTAGCTGACGCCCATCAGGTAGCAGAAACAGTTTTTTTAATTCACACGTTGTTTTACTGTTATTGAAAGGGGCAATACCACATCCACCAACAAGCTTTCCATCGACTAACGCGATTAAATATAAACTACTGACACCATCGTGATAAAAACGGCTCATATTTAAAACTTCAGCATCTGATGGACCAAATCCTTCACCTACCGCTCCAAACTCCGCGCCGACTTGTTTGATTATTTTGCAGAGTTCTATATCAAAATTGGCAGTTATAGGTATTACTTTAATGTCCATGGTTTATTATTCCTGTAATTTAATTACTTATATGTATTTTTATTGATTTGAGTTTAATTTGTGTAATGAATTGTTTTAACATAGTTACATAAATTAGCAGTTGAATATTACGTCTAATTTTCAATATAAATAAATCACAACAAGGATGTTTGGTTAGTATGTGGCTGTGGTATGACTGGGTAAAGGAATTAAAGGCATAAAAAAACCAGTCATTCATACAGTAGAATGACTGGTTTTTAAAATAGAATCGATGGATTAACGATTATGTACGGGCATAACGTTGATTACGCTTTTTATTTGCGGTTGCGAGAGTTTTAAGTAAAAACGCTAGGAAAGTAACAAATAACGTATTGAAACCCATAAAGAACACAAGATTAATAAAATTGAAGCCATCTTCAGGAGCAATTGGCATTGCTGATGCAAGGTTATAGTTACCAAGTAACAGTAGGGCAGTACAAAGAATTGCTGCGATAGTTGATATTTTAGAGAGAGCGGCAAGATCTTGAGTATTCATTATGAAGTCCTAACATTGATTTTGATCATAACTTACACTGAAAAGAGTAATTTTAAAACAAAATTGATAAAAAATATCTGAAATGTAGGTGAGTTGGGTCGCATAACAAACTACATTTTTATATTTAATAATAACGTGGTTTGTTATGGTTTAAAAAAGGGATATTAAATGAAGATGATTATTAGTGTTGAGCTAAAAAAGTCTTCATTTGCTGTTGTGAATGTTTAAGTCCAACTAATAAATAAGCAAGAAATCCAACAAAGATAAAATTGAATCCAACATAGTAAATGAGATGGATATAATCAATGTGCATTTGATTACTTAAGTTGTCTTTCATTTCAACTGGCATACTTAAGAACATCCCATAATTACCGAGGATGACTAGCCCAAAGCAGAGTAGAGATGCAAACGTGCTCATTTTGATTAGGGCTGAAAAAGATTGGGTGTTCATGATAATTATTCCAAAATAAATATAGCTGAAATTTACTTTTTTTGGCTTGGTTTAGAAAGAGAGAAAAATGGAATATAGGAGTGCGAAATTTGTTTTATAGTTTACTGGAAATTACTTTTAGTGTACTGATAAAGCACAATTTCATATTTTAATAGCCAAAGACGTTTTTTTTTCGTCCAAACTTACTGTTTTATTACGATTCAATTTGGATTTAGACGCTGCTTTCTTTAATATGTATCATTATGCGATTTTATATCTCCCTTAAGGACGCCACCTGTGGGTGGATGAGGATACGATGCAACATCTAGACGAGATTATTGCCAACGCAACGGCAGCTATTAAGCAGGCTGATTCATCAGTCGCTTTGGACGAAGTTCGAGTTCAATTTTTAGGTAAGAAGGGTCATTTAACTCTTCAGCTACAAGCCCTAGGTAAATTACCACCAGAAGAACGCCGCACTGCGGGTCAAGAGATCAATAAAGCAAAGCAAGTAGTACAGACATTACTTGTTGAGCGTAAAGACAGTCTACAACGTGCAGAGCTTGAAGCTAAGCTTGCCGCTGAAACTGTTGATGTTTCTTTACCGGGTCGCCGTATTGAAAATGGTGGTCTACATCCAGTGACTCGTACCATTGAGCGTATTGAAAGTTTCTTTGGTGAGCTTGGTTTTACAACTGAAGCGGGTCCTGAAATTGAAGATGCTTTCCACAACTTCGATGCATTGAACATTGCAGAAGATCACCCTGCACGAACTGATCACGATACGTTCTTCTTTAACCCAGATCTAATGCTACGTACGCATACTTCTGGTGTTCAGATCCGTACCATGGAACACGGTCAACCGCCTTTCCGCTTTATTGCGCCTGGTCGTGTTTATCGTAATGATTACGATCAAACTCACACACCAATGTTCCACCAAGTGGAAGGTATGTTAGTTGATGAAAATGTAAACTTTGCCCAGTTGAAAGGTATTCTTCACGATTTCCTTTGTAATTTCTTTGAAGAAGAAGTTGAAGTACGTTTCCGTCCTTCATTCTTCCCATTCACAGAGCCTTCTGCTGAAGTTGACGTTAAAGGTAAGAACGGTAAGTGGTTAGAGGTTTTGGGCTGCGGTATGGTTCACCCTAATGTACTTCGTTCAGTTAACATCGATCCTGAAAAATATTCAGGCTTTGCATTTGGTATGGGCGTTGAACGTCTTACAATGCTTCGTTACGGCGTTAATGATTTACGTGCGTTCTTTGAGAACGACTTACGTTTCCTAAAACAGTTCAAGTAAGCACTAGGGGCTAGAAATCTATGAAATTCTCTGAATCTTGGCTACGCGAGTGGGTTAGTCCTGCAGTAAACAGCGAAGAACTAGCTCACCAAATCACAATGGCTGGTTTGGAAGTTGACGGTATTGAAGCCGTTGCTGGTGAGTTCACAGGCGTTAAAGTCGGTCAGGTTGTTGAGTGTGCACCACACCCAGACGCTGACAAACTACGCGTAACAAAAGTTGATGTTGGTGCTGAAGAGCTACTAGATATCGTTTGTGGCGCGTCAAACTGCCGTCAAGGTATCAAAGTTGCAGTTGCGACTGTTGGTGCTGTTCTTCCTGGTAATTTTAAAATCAAGAAGGCAAAATTACGCGGTCAACCTTCTCACGGTATGCTTTGTTCATTTACTGAACTAGGTATCGATATTGAGTCTGATGGCATCATGGAATTAACGGCAGATGCAGTATTAGGTACTGATTTCCGTGAATTCTTAGGTCTTAACGATGTGACTATCGATGTTGACCTAACCGCTAACCGTGCCGATTGCTTAAGTATTGCTGGTCTTGCACGTGAAGTGGGTGTACTTAATCGCGCTGAAGTGATTGAGCCTCAGTTTGATATCGTGGAGCCAACAGCGGCTGATACAATGTCAATTGACGTTAAAGTACCTGCTGCATGTCCACGTTACCTTGGCCGTATCGTTCGTAATGTTAATGCGCAAGCTGAAACACCATTATGGATGCAAGAAAAACTACGCCGTTGTGGTACTCGTTCAATCGATGCAATCGTAGATATCACTAATTACGTATTGCTTGAAATGGGTCAGCCAATGCACGCTTTCGATCTTGCTAAGATTGATGGTGGCATTATTGTTCGTATGGCAGAGCAGGGCGAAAAGCTTACTCTTCTTGACGGCAATGAAGCAGAATTAAACAGTAACACACTGGTTATTGCTGATAATACCCAAGCGCTTGCAATTGCAGGTATCTTTGGTGGTCAATTCTCTGGTGTTAACGCTGAGACTAAAGATGTATTGCTTGAGTGTGCATTCTTTGCACCAGACGCGATCCGTGGTCGTGCTCGTAGCTATGGTCTACACACAGATTCTTCACACCGCTTTGAGCGTGGTGTTGATGCAACACTACAAATGAAAGCAATGGAGCGTGCAACTGCACTTCTTGTTGAAATTTGTGGTGGTGAAGTTGCGCCAATCGTTGAAGCTGAATCAGAGGCTGATTTACCAAAAGCGGCAACAATTGAACTACGTCGCTCTAAACTTGATCGTCTATTAGGTCATGCTATTGCTTCTGATGTAGTGGTAGAAATCCTAACGCGTCTTGGCTGTGATGTTGAAACAACAGATGCTGGCTGGAAAGCAACCGCACCTGCATGGCGTTTTGACATGGCAATTGAAGAAGATTTAGTGGAAGAAGTGGGTCGTATTTTCGGCTACAACAATATCCCTAATCAATCGCCTGTTGCAGCGCTAAGCATGAACTTACACAAAGAAGCGAATTTACCGCTGAAACGTGTACGTAACTTATTAGTCGATCGTGGTTTTCAAGAAGCAATCACATACAGTTTTGTTGAGCCTGAACAACAAAAACTGATTGTGCCTGATATTGAGCCATTGGTTCTGCCTTTCCCTATCTCTGCAGATATGTCGGCAATGCGTTTAAGCTTATGGACTGGCCTACTAAACACAGTAGTGTTCAACCAGAAGCGCCAACAGCCACGTGTGCGTTTATTTGAAGCTGGCTTACGTTTTGTACCTGAGCAAACTGCTGAAAACGGTATGCGTCAAGATATGATGCTTGCGGGCGTTATTGCTGGCACACGTAGTGATGAGCATTGGGACATTGAAACTAACACTGTTGATTTCTTTGATCTTAAAGGTGATTTAGAAGCGGTTCTTGAGCTAACAGCAAAAGACAGCTACAGCTTTAAAGCGGCTAAGCACCCAGCACTTCATCCTGGTCAAACAGCTGCGATTGTTGTTGATGCTGGTCTTGAAACTGAGCGTCAAGTTGGCTTTATTGGTACGGTTCACCCTGAGCTTGAGCGTAAGTTTGGTCTTAATGGCCGTACTATTGCGTTTGAAGTTGAGTGGGATGCTATTAATAAGCGTGACTTACCTGAAGCGGTAGCATTGTCTAAGTTCCCTGCTAACCGTCGCGATATTGCGGTTGTAGTTAATGATGATGTTGCAGCGAATGATATTATTGCTGCATGTCGTGATAATGGCGGCGAGCTATTAAAAGCAGTTAATCTATTTGATGTTTACACTGGTAAAGGTGTTGACGATGGTCAGAAGAGTCTTGCAATTGCGCTAACATTGCAATCAACTGAGCGTACATTAGAAGAAGCTGATATTGCAGCAGCAGTAGACGGTATTGTTAAGGTATTGGCTGAAAAATTTGATGCATCACTTCGTGATTAAAAAAGCATCATAATTAAATTTAAGTCTTTGTTTTCGAAAAGCAGCCTTTAGAGGCTGCTTTTTTTTGATCTAGATCTAAAAAATAATAACAGCTTGATAAATAGTTATATTTTCTATTTTAGTGTTATTAATTAGAATATTTGACTGTATATCATTGATTTTTTAGTGATTTAATACTGGTTGATGCAAGAGCAAGATCAACTAGATGCATTGATATAGCAATATTTAGCTATCAAAATGGTGTTATTTGACATGAAGTTAACGTAAAAAAGTTGGCGAAAATCAGCGAGTTGGCTTAGACTGAGTCTAGTTAACAGTGAGAGGGATAATATAGTCCCGTAGTTTTTGAAGTTTAAAATTACATCTCTAATTAACATATACCTTATTCACAGTGGCATACTTTTTATTAATAGGTATGAACACTATTTATTCAACATAGTCTTGAGGGAGTTATCTATGGCGCTCACAAAAGCCGATTTGGCTGAGAACCTGTTTGAAAATGTTGGATTAAGCAAACGGGACGCCAAGGATACGGTGGAAGTCTTCTTTGAAGAAGTTAGGAAGGCTCTAGAAAATGGTGAGCAAGTTAAATTATCAGGTTTTGGTAATTTTGATTTGCGAGATAAAAATGAGAGACCTGGAAGAAATCCTAAAACGGGAGAAGATATTCCTATCTCTGCACGTCGTGTCGTTACATTCCGTCCTGGTCAGAAGCTTAAGGCTCGAGTTGAAAGTTTAGAAGTTAATAAATAAATCTTTCACGAGTTTGCTGATCCACACTGAAACCCAAGTAAATGTATTTTTACTTGGGTTTTTTATTATCTTATTTTTATGATTGTGCTGACTTTGCCGCTATATTTTAAAATAGAGACGATATTATTTCTTATAATTAGGATGACATAAGAGTAAATACTGAGGGTTTATTAAAATAATTAACAAGGAGGTTATAATATGACATTAATTGAGCAGATAAAGAGAGGACGTTTTCTTGAGGCCACCTGTGATTTCTCACAACCATTTATAACGGGTGAATGGGTATTAGACTCTGGTTTACATTGCCAGCTTTTATATCGAGGTGTGTTACAAATCACGCCAAGAGAATTATCTGGTGACGCAAAAGATATTATATTGTCTTCAGGGATCCATGGTGATGAGACTTCACCAATAGAATTGATTCAGCAAGTAGCATCAGATATTGTTCTTGGACATATCCAACCCATACATCGTTTATTATTAATTATTGCTCATCCTGAAGCGATTAATTGCCAACAACGATTTATGACTGAAAATATGAATCGGTTGTTCCAAGTGAGAAATTCTGAGCGAAATGATGAATGCTGTATTGCTAATGCATTACAATTGGCAATTAACAGCTTCTATGGTGCCTCTATTGCTATTAAGCCTGAACGGTGGCACCTCGATTTGCATTGTGCTATTCGTCCTTCTCGGCACGATACCTTTGCTATTAGTCCTTATTCTGATAAACCGACCCGCAGTAATAAATTATTTAGCTTTATTCATCATGCAAAATTAAATGCTGTTTTATTGTCTAACACTCCGTCACCCACATTTGCTTGGTATAGTGCTGAATATCATGGTGCACAAACACTCACTGTCGAACTCGGACGTGTGGGTAAAATGGGTCATAACGATTTTACTTTATTAGCGCCATTTAGAGATGCGATGGTGCAATTAATTACGGATGTCGCTTTACCGATTATTTGGACCAGTGAAGTTGAGGTATATCAAGTTAGCCGTACTATTACTAAACAACAGCCTGAATTTTATTTTACCTTTAATGATGATGTTGCCAATTTTACTTTTTTTGCCGAAGGTGATGAATTTGCCGTGGATGGCCGTCAAACGTATAGCGCCAGTGTTGGTGGCGAGGCGGTTGTTTTCCCTAATCGACATGTAATGCTTGGGCAACGAGCAGCGTTAATGGTAAAAAAAGCCAATTTGATCTTTGATGAGCAAGTGCGAGTTTGTGATATTACTAACGCATCATATTGATAACTATCTTTAATGCTTAACTTTTTTCCGTGTTTGTTTGCATTATAATAACGGCAATGTATTGTGTTTGGTTTTACTCTTTGGGTGTAATAAATAGTGATGTTGTTAAATGAATTATTATACCAACAGCAACAACGGTGGCGTACTTGCTTAATCGTCTCATCGTTATTATTGGTTGCTATTTGTGTGTTTGCTGTTGCCGTTGGTGAGATTTGGATTTTACCTTGGGCTCCGAATGGCGCACTTGAACAACAATTATTATTACAATTACGCATACCACGCGTATTAGCAGCCTTAATTGTTGGCGCGGCATTGGCAAGTTCAGGGGCGGTATTACAAGTATTGTTGGGTAATCCATTAGCAGAGCCTGGTGTGTTAGGTATTTCAGGCGGTGCGAGCCTCGCTGTGGTGTTGTTATTGTTTTTTGTTCCTATTACACCGACGCCTTTTATTACCATGATAGCGGCGATGGCTGGCGCGTTATTGTTTACTCTTATTTTAGTCGGATTTTCTCGGCGCCAAAAAGTCTCTATGGCACGATTATTATTAATTGGTGTTGCGCTTGGTATTTTATCGGGGGCAGTGGTGACATGGGCATTTTATTTCAGTGATGATTTAAGTATGCGCCAATTGATGTATTGGTTGATGGGCAGTGTCGGTGGCGTGAGTTGGGAGCAATTATCACTCTTATTTGTAATTTTGCCCGTATTGATTGTGCTTTGTCTGCAAGGTAAATCACTGGATGTGATGATGCTGGGTGATGTGGCGGCGCGTCAATTAGGGGTCGACGTTAGGCGTATTCGATGGTTGTTGATTTTGATGATCTCGCTATTGGTTGGCTGTTCGGTGGCACTCGCTGGGGTGATTGGGTTTGTTGGCTTAGTTGTCCCGCACTTATTACGGTTACAGTTTGGTACTGAAAATCGATATTTATTGCCTCTTTCTGCTATTTGTGGCGGAATATTATTAGTATTAGCTGACACCTTATCGCGGGTTTTATTAGCAGATGCTGACTTGCCTATTGGTGTTGTGACAACGTCATTGGGCGCTCCCGTGTTTATTTGGATGCTTATGCGTTCGCAGTTGGATTAAATAATGGCAATAATGTTTGAAAAAAGTGACCGTTCAACGGCTGAGTTAATATTAACCGCTCAAGATATCGCTTTTGTGCCACGGTTATTACCAATGTCGTTAACCCTTTATTCAGGGCAAATAACGCATGTTATAGGGCCTAATGGCAGCGGTAAAAGCACTGTTTTATCCATTTTATCGGGTTTGTTTGATTATGAAGGACGCATTACATTATTGAATAATGATTTGGTAGATTATGATTTACCGTCATTAGCGCATGTTCGCAGTTATTTATCACAACAAGATAAACCCAGTTTTTCTATTCCTGTGTTTCAATATTTATCACTTGCGGTATCTGCTTTGCACAATGTGGATAGGGTGCAATTTCAAATAGCATTAGATGAGGTTTGTCAGCGGTTAGATATTCAAGATAAGTTATCTCGTAATATTCAACAGTTATCTGGTGGTGAATGGCAGCGGGTACGACTCGCTGCTGCATGTTTACAAGTTTGGCCAACGATTAACCCTCAAGCAAAGCTGTTATTGCTTGATGAACCCGCGGCTGCTTTAGATATCGGCCAAGAAGCCACAATGTATCAATTGGTTCGAAAAATGGCACAGCAGGGTATTGCGGTTGTCATGGTGAATCATGATCTCAATCGAACCTTATGTGAAGCCGATAACGTGATGCTGTTAGATCATGGGCAGTGTGTTGCATTTGGTGGGGTTGAACAGGTTATGACGGTTGAGCGGTTACAAGCGGTGTTTAAAACGGGTATTGATAAAATAGATCACCATGGCATGCCATGTTTGGTGTTCATTGATTAATGAGCCTGTATCGAATCGTTTGATGTTTTTTATGTTATAAGTAATAGCCATTATCGTCTGAATATTAACGATAATGGCTGCTTTTTTGTCATCAAACCCAGAGTAGGATCGCCAGTATTTGCGGTGATAAAATACGCAAACACATAACCAGCGGATAAACGGTAGCATAAGAAAGTGCAGCAGCACCATTACTTGGATGTAGTCCATTTGCAAAGGCTAGTGCTGGTGGATCTGTCATTGACCCCGCTAACATGCCACACATAGAAAGGTAATTCAGCTCACCAAACATACGAGCGATACAGCCAGTAATAACTAAAGGAATGAAGGTAATGAGTGCGCCGTAAGCCATCCAGCTAAAGCCATCACCATTGACTAAAGTATCAACAAAGCCACTGCCTGATTTTAAGCCTACTACTGCTAAAAATAATACAATGCCAATTTCACGTAATGCTAGGTTAGCACTCGGTGGCATAAACCAATATAGTTTGCCAATACTACCAATTCTAGCCAGTATGAGAGCTACGATTAAAGGACCACCGGCAAGACCTAGTTTTAGCGCCGCAGGGAATCCTGGCAGATATAAGGGAATTGAGCCTAATAAGATGCCTAATCCAATGCCAATAAAAACAGGTAACATTTGCACGTGTTGGAGTTTTTGTTCAGCATTTCCCACCATACCGCTGACAGCAGCAATAGCGTCTTTACTACCAACAAGATTAAGAATATCACCAAATTGGAGTGATGTTTGGCTATTAGGCACCAATTCAACACCGGCTCGGTTAAGTCGAGAAATCACCACATCGTATTTTTCTTTTAATTCCAATTCGCGAATTTTTTTGCCTAATACAATTTCATTCGTGACCACTAAACGTTCAACGTGTAAATCAGTACCTTTTGTTGAAAGGGAGATATCGACAATATCGCCAATAACGAGTCGTGCTTTTTCAAGTGCTACTTTTGTACCCACTAAGTGCAAAACATCATTGAGTTCAATTGTGGTTGATTCTTTAGGTATTGAAAGTTGATTACCTCGCTTTAAGCGTGAACAAATAATAGCGCCTTCGGTGATTGCTGGAATTTGAATGAAGGTGAGGCCATTTAAATTAGGGTTACGAACGGCAACATTGAGTGTTTGTAAGCCTTCTTTTTTGTCGCCACTGTTAGAGTTGTAAACTGTTGCTTCTTGATCAATGTTAACTTTGAATATTAATCGTAATAGCCACATTGTAATAAGAATGCCACAAATACCAAAAGGATAAGCGACGGCGTAACCCATACCCGTTATATCTAATAAATCTGCAGATATGCCAAGCTCTGATAAAATTTGTTGTCCAGCACCTAATGCCGGAGTATTTGTGACAGCACCAGAATAGATCCCCAATAAAATAGGGAGTGGTACATCAAAAACAACATAAAGCATGATCGCGACTAAACAGCCTAATAATACGACCAGTGCAGCAAAACCATTGAGCTTTAAACCAGAGCTTCGTAATGATGCAAAAAAGCCTGGCCCGACTTGAATACCAATGGTGTAAACAAATAAAATCAAACCGAATTCTTGAATAAAATGTAAGGTATGTGCATTTAAAGTAACGCCCATTGTTTCGGTATAATGACCAACAATAATTCCGCCAAATAATACGCCACCAATACCTAGACCAACGCCTTTAATGCGCCAGTTTCCCATCCATAAACCGAGTACGGCTACCAGTGATAATATACTGATAGATAAAGCAATATCACTCATAACAAGCATCTCCTTGCTAATGTTAAAAATCCATTTATGTGTACTATAAATACGCGCGTATATTTGTACGACAAATTAGACTTAAATGTTATGCCTTTTTTATGGAAATGGGGTTGAGTTGGAATAATTTACTGCAAATAGAATGATGAGGGTGATGTTTGACTGATATTGATGGAAAGATGATTAAGATTGGGGTAATGCGGTTATAAAAGCTTAATATTGTAAATCCGTTATTGTTGGTGATTTAGTTAGAGATGAAAAAATACCTGTCATTGACAGGTATTTATAGCCGAATATTCAAATAATGATTATTTGTTTTTTAGATAATCAATAGTAGCAGCTAAATCTTGTATGTTTTTATGTGCACTGGTATTTACAAGGTATTTACCATTAATCAGGAATGCTGGCACTGATTCTAGCGCTGCGTTACGGACAATATCTTCTGATTGTTGGAACATCTTAAAGACTTCTTTTTGTTGAACTTCTGTTAGTTCATAAGGGCTCTTTAAGTTGTTATCATGGAATATTTTATCTACTGCGGTTTTACGTTGTTCAACACTCATATCTTTTGGTGAGTCTTGTACAAATGCAAATAATTGCTCAACTAATGCGTGGCTTGGTTTGTTATCTGTTTGTACCATTGCAGCATAGAAAATAAAGGCGGCTTTTTGAGCACTTTCATTAAAAATAACGTGAACTTGTTTAATATTGCTATTGGTTAGCTTCTTTATTTCAGGAAGAATGCTTTCCATTTTACGACAATGGCCACAAGACAGAGAAAAAATCTCAGTAATACCTTTCATTTCTGGCATTGGAGTCGGGATCACTGAATATTGATCACCTTCTTGTGGTGTTTTTGAATCAGAACATCCTGATAATGCAAACACAGTAAAGAGTAGAACAAAAAAAGCTTGATAAATACGTTTCATATTTCAGTACTTTTATTAAAAATAATCTTTCTATTATGTCTATAAATTGCTAAAAATGCATCGATAAAATAATAAAAACCATAAAAAATGTGCTACTTAATCCATTTAAGCATAAATAATAAACGTTTATTAATATTGCTTTGTTATCTCTAATTGAGAACAAATATCTCCGTGTATTACATTATATAATCAGCTATTATTAGCGGCTTTTTTGCCGCATGTGAGTGTTAATCGATGTACATTGGATTTGATTATGGAACCGCGAATTGTTCGGTTGCAGTGATGGAAGACAGTAAGCCTAAACTTTTACCATTAGAGAAAAATAATCAATATATTCCGTCGACCTTATGTGCACCGACACGAGAAGCCGTGTCTGAATATTTGTATCGTTTTATGGGAATTTCACCATCAAACAGTGTTGGTGAGCAGATTTTACGTCGTGCCATGGCTTTTAATCGTGAAGAAGATATAGAGGTTGTTGCGGGTGACCTACAATTTGGTCAGGCTGCGCTTGATCTCTATCTTGATGATCCTGAAGAAGTGTATTACGTCAAATCACCAAAGTCTTTCTTAGGTGCGAATGGTTTACGTGACGGCCAAATTAGTTTTTTTGAAGATCTTGTTTGTGCAATGATGGTGAATATTAAGCGAACGGCAGAGCAACATTTACAGAAAGATATTACCAGTACCGTTATTGGACGTCCGGTAAATTTTCAAGGGATTGGTGGCGAGAGTGCTAACCAACAAGCGGAAGGTATTTTATCACAAGCCGCTAAGCGAGCAGGTTTTAAAAATGTGTGCTTTCAGTTTGAGCCTGTTGCAGCCGGGCTTGAGTATGAATCAACATTAACCACCGATAAAACAGTGCTGGTGGTTGATATTGGTGGTGGTACAACTGACTGTTCATTAATTAAAATGGGACCGAGTTTTCGTAACCTTTCTGATCGAAGTTCAAGTTTATTGGCGCATAGTGGTCAGCGGGTTGGTGGTAACGATCTGGATATTCACTTAGCGTTTAAGCAATTAATGCCACAATTTGGTTTAGGTAGTAAAACGGTTCGTGGTATTGATATGCCGTTTAATCAGTTTTGGAACCCGATTGCGATTAATAATGTTGCAGCCCAAACTGAATTTTATGGTGATGCTAATTTACGAGCATTAGAAAGACTTCGGCATGATGCTGCTGATCCACAATTATTGTCGCGATTAATACATGTTTATCATGAAACCTTAGGGTATCAGATTATTCGCCACGCAGAAGAAGCCAAAATCGCGTTATCTAGTCAAGTACAACACACGGTTAATATGAAGGTAATGCAAGATTTGTTTAAAGTTGATATTTCAGCGCAACAACTGGCAGAAGCAATAGAAACGCCAAAAGAGAAAATGCGAGAGCTTGTTGTTGAAGCAATGGCGCAAAGTAAAATTGTGCCTGATGTTATTTTTATGACGGGTGGAACCGCTCGTTCACCTATTTTACGCCAATGTATTGAACAGCAATTACCTAATATTCCTATTGTAAGTGGCAATTATTTTGGTTCAGTCACTGCAGGTTTAGCGCGTTGGGGAGAACGTTGTTTCGGTTAATGGGTCTGATAATAATAAAAATGCCTGCATTTATAATGCAGGCATTTTTAAATAGAAAGATAAATAGATAATTGCTAGGTAGGCTTTGGAGCATAGGCTGAGCACCAACCGTTAATATTAACGGTTTTTCCTGGAAAGATAGCACAGGGTTGCCAGTTACTATTATTTGTATCATTACGAATTAGAAGGCAGTTTTTACATTGTTGGCCTTCAATATTTGATTCATTAACATATTTAAGTACGCTTGCTTGTGGATTGTTTTCTTCAAGGTGAGGAAGTTCAGCGGCAGAAACTGAGCGTATTAGATACTTATTATCGAGAGTCAGTCCGATTAACCCAGCAGCCGTTAATTGTAAAAAACGACGTCGTGATGATTTTTTCACCATAATACCTACCTTATTCGTTATATTGAATAACTACATTAGCTTTGCTCATTTGAACATAAATAAGTGTGCTAATAGTCTTGAGTAATATGCTCATTTTTTATTATTAAAGAGTAGTCTATAGAATATAAAATAGGCTAAAAAAAACAGTACTATCATGTTAATTTATTGAGTGATAATTATTATCATTTAAGCGATAATTATCTTTAAATAAATGATAATCATATGAAATAACAATCAAACGGTGTTTTAATGATTTAATTATATGTTTATAAAGAAATTAATAATAATGGATTATTGGCGGTATGTAATATTCCATTTTCGGTGTCTTTATTTATTGTTTTATTTCAGTCTTAATGTAGAAAATGCATAACTATAATTTGTAGCTGCTTTTTACTTTATATTCATTACTAATAAAACGGTATAGCGTCATTATTCTGGTTATTTCACATTGGGGCGAAATAACATTAAGAAATATACGTGTTTAGATTAGTTTTACCTGAAATCTTTCAAGGAGCAGCATATGTCTGACGGGAACGTATTTAAACAACCAAAACCGTTCTATTTGATATTTTCAATTGAATTCTGGGAACGTTTTGGTTTCTACGGTATGCAAGCAATTTTAACTGTTTATATGGTTAAAATTCTTGGCATGTCAGAAACCGCTTCTTTTACTTTATTTGGTGCTTTTTCAGCATTGGTATATGGCTCTGTTGCTATCGGTGGCTGGGTAGGGGATAAAGTTCTCGGAACAAAAAGAACCATTCGATTAGGCGCTATGGTGCTTGTTGTTGGTTATGCCTTATTAGGTTTATCTGCGACCAGTGGTTACGGTGGTTCAGATCTTATTTATATCGCAATGGGCTTTATTACTATGGGTAATGGCTTATTTAAAGCTAACCCATCAAGCTTATTAGCAAAAGTTTATGGTAAAGATGATCCTCGTCTAGATGGTGCATTTACAATGTACTATATGGCTATCAACTTAGGTTCGTTTTTCTCGATGCTATTATCACCATGGATCGCAGAAAGATTTGGTTATGATTTTGCCTTTGGTGTCAGTGCTGCAGGTCTTGTTATTACCCTTATCAATTTTTTTATTAGTGGTCATATTGTTAAAAATATCGGTTCTAAACCTGATATGAAACCTGTTAATAAAATATATTATATGGGTGTTGTTATTGGTGCCGTTGCGTTGAGTTTTGTTAGTTCTGTATTATTACAACATCTGTTTTATGCGCATGCTATTTTAATTGTTGTTGGTACGACTATTGTAGGGTTGTATTTTAAAGAACTCTTCTCAACATCAGGTCTTGAACGTGCAAAAATGTTTGTTGCGTTTGTACTGATGTTACAAGGTGTTGTATTTTTCGTTCTTTATTTCCAAATGCCAACGTCACTTAACTTCTTTGCGATCCATAATATCTCGCATGATTTATTTGGTATAAGAGTTGCTCCTGAACAGTTTCAAGCACTTAACCCATTATGGATCATGATTGCGAGTCCAGCACTTGCGATGATTTATAATAAATATGGTGATCGTTTCTCTATGCCATTTAAATTCGCATTGGGTATGGTGTTATGTAGCTTGTCATTCTTAGTATTAGTTCTTGGTGCGCATTTTGCCAATAGCGACGGTATTGTTGATTCAAATTGGCTTATTGTTTCTTATGGTTTCCAATCTATTGGCGAGTTGTTTGTGTCTGGTCTTGGTTTAGCCATGGTTGCTCAACTTGTACCACAACGAATGATGGGCTTTGCGATGGGTATGTGGTTCCTAACATCAGCAACAGCCGCTGTTATTGCTGGTTGGGTTGCGACGCTAACTGCAGCGCCTGCAAACGTTGTTGAACCGCATCAGACACTAATGTTATATAGTCATGTGTTTGGTATTATTGGTTACTCTACTGCGGGTATTGCAATTTTCACTATGATTATTGCACCTAAGCTAACGCGTGTTATGCGCGGTGAAGACACTTTATCAAAAGTGACTGCTGCATAATTATGAGCTAATGTTACTTAGTATCGATTAGTAAAATGTTCAAATGAAACGGGTGCCGACTGATAAAGTCATTGGCATCCGTTTTTTTTTGTCATAATGCGAGAGCAGAGCAGGAAGAATAACATTCATCGATATTTATGTTGGCAACATAGTAATGATTAAATCTCATTATTATCTAGTCAATGGTGTTGCTGTTGAAGAGACTAGAATGCGATATAGAAGGATTTGCGACAAGACTGTCGTTAGAGGGTAGAGAGATATGATGAACAGCTTACGGCAAGCGAGAGACGGTTTAATAAGTAATAGTATTAAGAAGAAACAAAAAAGCCTCAGTATCACGTTTGAAGTGATGAACTGAGGCTTTTTATTGCGCGTTAATAAATTAGCTTACTGAGATTGGATCGCTATTTTCACGCTGTGATTTTAGGTTTGCAAAGTATTGTTGGGTTTCATCAATAACAACATGGCGTAATACCACTAAACCAATCAGGTTTGGAATCGCCATTAAACCATTAACAATATCAGCAATAACCCAAATCATATCTAACTGCATGAATGCGCCACTGGCGATAAGCACTAAGAAAACTAATTTGTAAGGCATAATCGCTTTTACGCCAAATAAATAAGTAATACAGCGTTCACCGTAGTAGTTCCAACCCAAAATAGTAGTAAAGGCAAAGAACATTAAGCCAATGGATACCATTAATGGGCCATAATAAGCAGAATTCAAACCAGCAGCAAAGGCATGTGTCGTCATTGTTGCGCCAGCAAAATCACCTGTCCATGCACCAGTAACCACAAGGGTTAAACCCGTCATTGTACAAATGATGATAGTATCAAAGAACGTTCCCGTCATTGAGACTAAGCCTTGGCGTACACATGAATTTGTTTGCGCAGCAGCCGCAGCAATTGGCGCACTGCCTAATCCTGATTCGTTAGAGAACACACCTCGTGCAATACCCGATTGAATAGCTAACATCATTCCGGCACCTACAAAACCACCAGTAGCCGCATGACCAGTAAAAGCTGATTGAATAACGGTTTCAATTGCAGCGGGTAGTGCGTGGAAATTAGTACCTAAAACAATTAAGCAGGCCATAATATAAAAGCCAGCCATCAATGGTACAACCGTGCTTGCTACTTTTGAAATCGATTGAATACCACCTAATGTTACTGTCGCAACTAAAAGCGTTAATATAACAACGGTAATTTCTTTGGGTGCATTCAGTGAAATATGTGCAGCTTCCACAATCGCATTCGCTTGCGGAAAGGTACCTATACCAAAACAAGCAACACCGACGGCAAAAATAGCAAACAGTTTAGCAAGCCATTTACTACCAACGCCTTTTTCAAGGTAGTACATTGGACCACCAAGAATTTGACCATTGGCATCAATTTCACGGTATTTAACGGCTAATAAGCATTCTGCATATTTTGTTGCCATGCCAAACAAAGCAGCAAGCCACATCCAAAATAGCGCGCCTGGGCCACCTAATTTGATTGCAGTTGCAACACCAACAATATTACCTGTACCTATTGTGGCAGATAAAGCAGTACACAAAGCAGCAAAACTTGATACATCACCTTCACCGGAGCTATCTGGATCTTTTTTGCCACCAAACACATATTGCAATGCGAGTGGTAAATAGCGGATCTGGATAAAACCAAGTCGAATTGTGAGGTATAAACCTGTACCTACTAATAAAATTAATAGGGGAGGCCCCCAAATAAAGCTATCTAATGTGCGTAGAAAATTAAAAATTGTGTCATGTAGTGGATTCATTATTCCTCCTTCAACGTACAAAGGAAGAGATATAGAACAACAGGTAAGTGTTAGTTACAGAATGGCTTCTTGTTGCTGCTCTTATCTCCTCTGTCCTTTTGCCTGAGAGTTTCACCGTAATATGCTACGGTTTGCTCCTTCGGCGCTCGATTTAACGAGTCTCTCCAGAGGCTCCTCCAATAACAGTCCATACCTATTGCATTACTGCAACGTGGTGCCTGAAAGATTTACGAGTCAAAACATGATGGGATCATATCGTTTTTCGCTTACTTCTTCGGCGGGCCGACGTGTTATGCCATAATGGCATTCGTCAATGGCCGCTCTCCTGCTATCTTCATCGGAACTCATTTCGACCGTAATGTTAGGGGATAAAAATGTGATTGTCAGCAAAAAAGTAAAAAAAAAAGCGCTAGCTAAATAAAATAAGCCTCAGATGTAAATAAAAAGAATATTCCGTATAAAAATAAACCAGCCAAATAGGTATCAGTTATGTCAGCATAATTGATATTAGTAGCAAGTTATACTTGATAACTAAGGATTTAAATTATTATCGAGTATAGTGATCAGTTCGTTATTGGCGTCAGATGTAATTTCCCAACCAAATACTCCGCCAAGTTTGTGTTTCTTTGCGTAATCAGCTTTTGCTTTAAGGGACCGTTTATCTTCAAAGCTAATATATTCTTTATTTTTTTGATTATAGAGTACAGCGGCCTCTGCATGTTGGTCATAGAAATAGCGATAACCTAATTTGGGGTTGTTGATAAAATACTTACTGATATCACTGTAAGTAAAATATCCAGGATCTTTAATATCAGATCCTTTTTTTAATCCACCTTGGCTCTGTAAATTTTCAAGTTTGTCGGGAGATATAAGATCAACGCCTTGCCAGCCTCTGCCATAAAAAGAACTACCAATAATAATCTTATGTGGATCAACCTTTTTCCCTATTAGTGTTTTGATTAGATTATCGACAGAATTATTATTTGGTGTATTGGGGGTACTGTATAAATTACTGTGATGACCAACGATGTTATCCCAGTTACCTAAGAAATCAAAGCTCATTAAATAGAGTTGATCTAAATGATTAGTAACCTGCGCCCAATTGATACCCGGTAAGGTTTTTGTGTCAGCATTGATGGCTGCCGAAAGTTGGTATTGACGGTTATGCTGACGACCAAGATCGTCTAATTTATGGCGTAATCCTTCAATTAAAAGACTATAAGCTTGTCGTTCTTGGATGACTTGATTTTGTCCTTTACCGGATAAACCATGACCACCAGGATATTCCCAATCAATTTGGATACCATCAAAAAAATCATATTTAGTGATTAAATCTACAGCAGTATTGATAAATGTTTGTCGATAAACAGGATTAACAGCAACCGTATGAAAAGGCTCTGAAAGGGTCCAACCACCAAAACTTGGAAGAATATTTAAGTGAGGGTGTTTTTCTGATAACAGCTTTAACTGACCAAAATTTCCTTTATAGCTGACGTTAGTTGCAGTTTCACCTGTGAGTTTTATTTGTAATGCTGCATATTCATCGAGAATAATAGCGGTGCCAATAGGTTTATCTTTACATTGAGTTTTGATGATTTTTTTGATGTTATCTGGTGATGAATCCACAGGACCACAGACGGCTAGAAAAGCATAGATAAGATGAGTTAATTTTTCAGCTGGAATCATACTTGCGGAATACGGATTATTGGGTGTATAAATTTTCCAATCAGGATAATAAGCGGCAACGACATAAGGACGTTTATGCTCAGCAGCATGAGCAATATTTATTTGAAATAATAGGCTACAGGCTAACAGTAAAGATACATAAAAGGGGCGAATTGTAGCTAAAAATGGAATCATTTACATTTAATTAATTTATAAGATTAGGCTGCATTATTGACCATATTATAAAATACAGAAAATCGTTTGTTATTTTTATTCGATATGCGTCACAAAACAATGGTTAATTTTAATGGTTGTGTGAGTCAGGCTAAGTTATAGAATTTTAGATATTCTTTCTGATTATCGTTTTATTTTTCATTGGTATATTGATGTAATAATGCTGAAATCTAATATTTAGAACAACAGATACTGTGATATTCCATTACTTTATTAAGAGTATGTATTTATATTCTTATTTAAATGTATAAATACAGTTGTATATTTAAAGTGTAATGTTGGATAGCGAAATGCGTTAGTCGTCGTACTAGGGGGTAATGTGATTTGGGTTAATTGCTGCCATAAAGAAAAATATACTAGTGTTAAAAATAATCTTATTAAATATCATAATGTTTTAGATGTTTCACCGTATGAGTTATTATTAACAATGTCAGGAAATGAATTGATATTTATTGAAATTGAGAACTCACAATCTAATGGTTTTAAATTATTGAGGATTATTAAACAGCATTATTCTATTGTTAAAATTGTGATTGTTTACCATGAGTTAGATTCTGAATTAGCCATTGTGGCTTTACGTGCTGGTGCAGAAGATATTTTAGTTGCGAGTGCGAATAGGCAAAAAATTGATAGTTGTTTAAGTCGACTACATACCCATAGAGAAGATATCATTGTAGGTGATGATCTGTCACAACGTGAACGCTCAATATTACCAGCATTATCAATCATTGATAATGATATTAGTGCACCATTGCGTGAAGATGAGTTAGCGAAAGCGTGTGATTTTTCTGCCACTTATTTTTCTCGATTATTCCATACGACAATGGGTGTGACATTAAAACAATATATTATTCAAAAGCGGTTAGATTTAGCGTGTGGATTATTAAGTTCTGATCATGAAAAAATTGCATCAGTGGCTACTTCTGCAGGATTTAAAGATGTGTCTTATTTTTCTCGAGTATTTAAAAAACATATAGGCTGTTCACCAGGAAAATTTCGTTCAAATAATGATAAAGAATCATCGTAGATGGATGATTATTTACAGTTTATATTAGAGTTGTTTCTAATTAGAATAGACTTCTTTTGATGATTTGAGTAATGACAATATTTGATGAATTACTTGGTACTAACGATAGCTGCTCGAGAGTAGAAATAAAAAAGGCATCGACAATTGTCAATGAAATTACACCCTGATCAAGGTGGGTCTCAAGCATTAATCGCAGTATGCAATAATACAGAGCCTTTTCATCGTAAATACTATTATTAAAAATAGGGCATAATAATAAAATATATTGTATATCAGGAGTATTAAATGGATTTATCAGCGTATCAAGGGATTATATTTGATATGGATGGCACATTAGTTGATTCAATGCCTACTCATATTAAAGCATGGCAGCAGACATGTCATGATTTTGGATTGCCATTTGAATGTGATTGGTTTTATTCAATGGGTGGATCACCCACGATTAATACCGCGATAGCATTATTAAAAAAATATAATATTGATGCAGATCCTCAGTTATTGGTTATGAGTAAATTACGCCATTTTGATGATATCAACCATAAGGGCGATATTATTCCTGCGACATTTTCCATATTGAAACAACAAAAAGCAATAAACAAACGTATTGCTGTTGGTACAGGGTGTTATCGTTACCATGCTTTAGAAATACTAACGACATTAGGTATTCTGCCTTTACTTGATGTAGTCGTTACTGCAAATGATGTTCAGCGCCATAAACCATTACCTGATACCTTTTTGGAAGCGGCACGAGCATTAGGCATACCACCAGTACAATGTGTGGTATTTGAAGATACAGAATTAGGTTGCCAAGCGGCACATGCTGCAGGTATGGATTGTTACCGAGTCCGTGATGGGATAATTGGTGAATTTCGAGCTTTTAAACAGTAAGGTTTAGCCATATAGATAAATACGTTATGCTGGTGGCGTTTTTTTACTTACTAGTGATGTCATTATGACTAAACATTCATCGCCTGAACATCCTCAACATCAATTATCTGAAACTCGTTTTTGGATTCAACGTTTAAGCAAAACATCTATTCGCGCATTACATATCTTAGGTGTTGCCATATCGAGTGGCGGTTTTATTTATCATCTTGATAAAGCGCTATGGCTCAATTGGTGGTTATTAGCCATGTTCAGTGGTGTCTTAATGATGGTACAAGAAATTTATCGTTCAAAGTTGTGGTTAATTCAACTTAAGGGCGTATTAACCTTTATTAAATTAGGATTACTCGCTTCAATTGCTTTGCTTCCACAGCAACAACCCAATATTTATATTACAGTATTATTACTTTCAGTCTTTATTGCTCATGGACCTGCAGGATTACGGCATTACTCGATTTGGCATCGAAGGGTTATTGATGAACCTCGAAAGAGAAGGCGAAATAATCTGAATGGATAATAAAAAGCCGTTAGTTGATCTTGTCACTAACGGTTTTTATTACAATAGAATCAGCGAAAATACATCATAGTTAGTACACTAAAAGGAATGAGTTAATAAAGGTGTTAGGAATGATAAAATATGGAGTGTTGTATGTATTGTTAGCAGTTGTATGTGCTGGTGCGGTAATGATAGCTGATCGAGTTAATAATGATCATTCCTTGACGGGAACTAAAAACACATTGTCTTTAGATAATGATAAAGATCGTGCCGAATTTGCGGCGGAAATTGTACGTAAATATATATTAAAGCCAGATCAATCTTTACCGATAAGTGAAGATGGTTTGTTTCCTTATCTTTATGGGTATGCAGATTTAAATAATAACGGTAGTGATGAAGTTTTTATTCTTATGCAAACTGAAGAATATTGTACTAAAACAGGTTGTCAGGGATACCTGTTTAACCATACTCAGAAAAAATTAGCACAATGGGTAAATATCTACCAACCGATTTTATTGGCCGATGAATCACATAATGGCTGGCGTGATATTTTAATTGCTGACGATAATAAAATGTACCGTATTGAATATAATGCAGGTCATTACCTCACTGATATAAGCAAAGCACCTGAGTTTAATAATCGTCAGCAAGCATTAGTGGCTGTTGGGCTTGCACTTGATAGTCAATATTACCGCAAAGGTGGTAGTAATCTAGCGCTTAATTATTCGCAACGTATTTTTGATTGCCAACAATGTTTTTTATTTAGCTTTAATCGATATGATGAATCGGATAATGATTTTTATTTAATAGTTAATACGAAAGATAAAACGGTGAGTATGTATCCTTGATTTTTATTACGGCATAATAATCCACAGCTATTGCAATGCAAATATTGTATCTATATGTTACAAAGAGTAAATATATAATACGTTTATTTTCAGCAGGTTATAATAGTAAGGGCTTTTTTTTAGATTTGTTTATTTACCGCATATGACTATTGCTTATAGCGATAACTCAATATATATATACAGCTAATATTTATAATAAAAATAACTTATTGGACGTGTATTGTGGTAAATAAAAAATTGATTGTGTTGGCTATATCATCGGCTCTTTTGATGGGGTGTAATGGCGGTAGTGATTCAAGTGATCCTATTCCTCCACCACCGGTTGTTGATCCTGATACATCAGAACCACCACCCATTGTTGATCCTGATAAACCAGAGATTTTACCTCCCGTAGTTGATCCTGAAACGCCTGAGATTATCCCACCTGTTGATCCCGATAAACCAGAGATTTTACCACCCGTGGTTGATCCTGAAATACCTGAGATTATTCCCCCTATTGATCCTAATAAACCAGAGATTTTACCTCCAGTAGTTGACCCAGAAGATCCTGATGTTGTTCTGTCTGCAACAGGTGTGTTTTCACTTAATGGTGGTATGAATTTTGGTACGAGTGTCATTTGTAATGATTCACCCGCTACTGATTTTATTATCGAGCATAACGATACGATTAAATGTTCATTTGATAATATCGAATTAGCGACATTTACTGCGGTTCAATTGCAAACAACTAAGTCCGGCTCTAAAGAAAAAACTAAATTACTGACACTTGCTGAATCAGATCGCTTTGCTGCTTTTGCTGATGATGCCCAACGTCAAAATGCAGTTGCTAATACACAAGCATTATTGAATAAAATGGCTGTTGTAAGCGGTAAAGTGATTGATTTTAAATTGTCAGATATTGACCAAGTACGGTTTAATCTTTTCTATAATACTGATGATATATTGCTGCCAACCGCTGAATTTAATGCGTTGATTAGAGATAAAATTGACGAAAGTACAGAAACTGACAGCAAACCATCAACTCATGAACCTGAATCACAACCGGTTGTGTCACCAGGAACGAGTAATGATTTAAACAGTGGTTTTGTAAGTGCTAATGCCGAGCAAAATTTAAGTTACCAGCCAACCAAATTTATCTTAACGGAAGGCTTTTTACGTGATCTTGATGGTCAACCTATTGTCGGCGTTGATTATTACAGTCCATCAGGGCGAGGGCAAACTGATGCTGAAGGTAAATTTAGTTTTAGCTGGGGTGAAAGTGTTGCCTTTGGTGTTGATACCTTTGAGCTAGGTGAACTTAAAGCCAATAAAACCCAATTTACGGTGACAGATCTAGCTGAAGGGCATGCTGGGCGTAATATTGTTCGTTTATTACAGCGCTATTCTGACGCTACTGATCATATTCAGATTTCTGAGCGTGTTCATAACGTATTTGCTCAATACCCTAATGTGATTAATGAAGCGTTAAATATCGAGTTGTCTGAGTCAGTACAATTGAATGATGGTACTGGTGCGTTAAAACCTGTTGCTGGTGAGTTTGATAAGCAATTTGAATCAGGTTTAGCACAGCAGATTGATAGCGCAATTTGTGGTGATACTTGTAAGGCAAATGTGGCTTTCTCACCCTTGTCATTTCCGCGCACTGCAACAGTAACCGATAAGAATATCCAAGCGGATATTAATAAGCTTTGGGGTGCAGGGGCTGAGGCGATTACAGCTGGCTGGAAACCCGTTAATAAATTCCACGTGTTTACTGATTCAACATGGTTTTATGGTAGTTCTGGTGGTGCTCGAGGTCAAAGTTCGATCAATATATCTAATCGTGCTTTTCCTATTTTAATGGCGCGTAATGATAATAACTATTGGATCAAGTTTGGTGATAAAAAAGCGTGGGATGAAAAAAGCCTAGCGTATATTACTGAAGCACCATCAATAGTTGAGCCAGAAAAGGTTGGAGCAGAGACTGCAACGTTTAACTTACCGTTTATCAGTATTGGTGAGTTAGGAACCGGTAAAATTATGATGGTGGGTCATAATCGCTATAACAGCATTTTGGTCTGCCCTGATAGCTATAGTTGGAACGGCAGTGTTGATAAGAATGGTGTGTGTAGTCAGCGCGGTGCTGATTCAATGGATAGCCCTGATATGAGTAACTTCTTTACTAATACGTTCCGTTACTTATTAGGCGAGAGTTATAGTCATTCTGCGGATCCTATTACTGTTGGAACCAATATATCACATGTTTATTTCCGTCAAGCAGGGCAAAAGGTTGGTCGCTCCGCAGAATTTAAAGCAGATAAACGCTTTAAGTTAAATATTGAACAAGTGACTGATTTTAGTTCGATTGATCCGGAAACAATGCCATTAGTGATTCTTAATGGATATGAATTTAATACTATTACAAGTGGTTATACTATTCCGACTGTTGCTGATATCAGTAAGCCTAAACTAACAGAGCAAGATGTTTCTGGCTTACTCAGCTATGTTGAGCGTGGTGGCAATATACTTATTATGGAAAGTATTACTTCTCAACCTAAAGATGAGTTTGCTCGTTTATTAGATGGTGCGGGTTTAGCACTTAATGGACACTCAGTGATTAATAGTGGCCCTAATGGTTATCCTGATCGTGTACGTGAACAGCGTGAATATGGTTTTTGGGTCATTGAACGTTATGCGGCTATACAGGGTGAGGATAATAAACCCGCCTTGCCTTATACGATAAATGCAGATGGTTCTGTGAATTGGGATTTTATTACCAATAATAAACCCGATGATAAACCCAAATTAGAAGTTGCAAAGAAAACCATTACTAACGATGACGGTACAAATGTTGAATTATTAGCTTTTATTGATACATATAATAAAACACCAGCACAAATTAATATTGCAAAACAGCAGCTATTGGATGAATTTGGTTATTCGGAGTGCCAGCTCGGCGATTATCACTATGAGGTTAACTGCTTAGAATATCGACCAGGGACAGGTATTGCGACTGATGGTGGCATGTATACACCACGTTACCAAGAATTAGATCTTAATGAAGCCACAGCGAAAGCAATGGTAAAAGCGGCAGATCTTGGGACAAACATTGAACGTTTATATCAGCATGAATTGTATTTCCGCACTAAAGGCCATAAAGGTGAACGTCTAAACAGTGTTGATCTCAATCGTATTTACCAAAATATGACGGTATGGCTGTGGAATAAAATTGATTACCGTTATGAGTCTGGTCTTAATAATGATGAATTAGGTTTTGAACGTTTTACTGAATTCCTAAATTGTTATGGTGATACAGCCGATAGTCAAATGGCGTGTAGTGCAGAGTTAGGTCAAAGCCTTATTGATAACAACATGGTTTATGGTGCGAATAGCGATGTAAATGCAGAATACCAAGGCTGGATGAACCCAAGCTATCCGCTTAACTATATGGAAAAACCATTAACGCGCTTAATGCTGGGCCGTTCATATTTTGATTTAGATATTAAAGCCGATATTCGTCAATATCCGGGTGAAGCCAAAGGTTCATCGTCAGCCAATGTGGATGTTGATTTATCAAGTAATACCGTTGCATGGTACGCGGGTAATCGTCAATCAACAGGTCAATGGGCTGTGGCACATCAGCCATTTACTATTTCAGTACAAGGAAATAGTAACCCAGTGACGGTGACCGTTGCTTTAGCTGACGATCTAACTGGACGTGAAAAGCATGAGTTAGGTTTACAACGCCCACCGCGTGTATCTAAATCATTCACATTACCTGCTGGTGGCTCGAAAGAGTTTACTGCGCCGTACGGTGGTTTGATTTATGTCTCAGGTAATGAAACAGGAAATGTTACTGTTAACCTAAATGGAACCGTTGCTGCACCATGGTATAAAGATAATGCTTGGGTAAACCCTCAAGATTCAGTGGCTCCAATTGGTGAAATTGAATCGAATAGCTTTATTTATACTGCTGCGTCAAAAAATCTACAAGCGAGTAATTATGGTGGTAGTCCACAGCAATTCGCACAAGAGTTAGATGTTTTTGCCGAAGATTTAAATGATTTTTATGCGCGTGATGAAGTGAAGGGTGAAGGTACGGGGCATCATCGTAAAGTAACGGACACGGCATTACCAAATAATAAGCATCATGTAGTTAATGATGTCGCTATCTCTATTGGTGCGGCACACTCTGGTTATCCGGTTATGAATATCAGCTTTGATACTAAAAGTAGTGATATTAAAATGTCACCGCTAAACAGTTGGTTGTTATGGCATGAAGTCGGTCATAACGCAGCTGAAGCACCATTTAGTGTTGAAGGTTCAACTGAGGTTACTAACAATATTCTGGCACTTTATATGCAGGATAAACATCTTGGTAAAATGGCGCGTGTTGAACAAGATATTCGTATGGCACCTGATTTTGCTAAATTAGACTATGCTTGGGCAGCTGGTGGTAATGGCGAACGATTAGTGATGTTTGCTCAATTAAAAGAGTGGGCTGAAGCTGAGTTTGATATTACTAACGTTATTATTGGAAAGTTACCTAGTTATTACGTTACTGATGTTGATGGCATGAAGGGCTGGAATTTATTTAAACTAATGCACCGTCTAACGCGTGGTGGTTTAGAAGACAATATGCAATTACCAATACCGAATGCTTGTCACTCAACACCAGGTTTGAGTAAAGGTGATCAACTAATGGTATGTGCATCTTATGCAGTACAAGCTGATTTAAGTGGTTTCTTTGATGCTTGGTCTCCAGGTTCAAAAGCGTATATGGTCCCTGGGGCGACAGAACCTTCTTACGAAGGGGGCATTACACCTGCGGGTCGTGCAGCAGTCAAAGCATTAAAGCTTGATGCACCAAAGCATGATCCATTACAAATTAATTCAGTGACAGTACGTCAAATGAATTAAATAACGTCAATATATACATCAAAAAAATAAAACCGCGTATCTGAATGATGCGCGGTTTTTCTTTATTAATAACTAAATATTACGTTTTCTATACAACAAATGCCCGCTGATATAGCATCCATGCGGTAAGTTGTTGAATGTCTTTTTCGATTAGTGCGCATAGCATATCTTCAGGGATCGGTGCTGTTTCTGTATAAAACGGCGGCATCTCTCCATGCTTACAACGATCAGGAAATGTTTGTTTGATCCATTGTAATTGGTTGACCCAACGATCTGTAGATTGTGGTTTATCTGATTGAATACCTAATTTTGTCGCTAATAATAATGCATCATTTAAACGTTGAATTAATACTAATAAGCTTAGCCAGTCTTTCGATGTACGAGGACTTAAATTAGGTTCTTTAAGTAAATTCATCACTTCGCCATTTAATGAATAATAACGTTGCTGGCTTTGGTATAAGTTAATTTTTTGTTCCCATTGCGGTTTGTTTAGCACTGCAACATATAAGATTTGGGAATTTATCATGCTGGCAGTATGACGATCTAACCATGTCATTGTCCAACTTGGTGCAATGAAATAGTTCACTGAAAATGCAATAGTTACCCCAAATAAGGTGTCGATAATACGATAAAAAGACACATAAGTATTATCTGGGGATAACAAGCTAATCGCGAATACAATCATTGATGTTAGCCAAAACACATGGATGTCGTAACGTTCTTTGTGGTATGACGTAAAAGAAAAGAAGACGGAAATACTGGTTAGTAACAGAAGGTATTGTGGTGGCACAAAATATAAGCAGATAAAGCAATAAATCCCCCCTAAAGAGGTACCAGAAAAACGGCTCCAAATTCGGTGGTTAGTGACTGCCATTGATGATGTTAGTAATACAATAAATGCCGTTAGTGAAATCCAATAGCCTTGTGGGAGGTGGTAAAATTCAGTTAAAAATTGAGTTACCGCTAATGTAACCGCAATTTTACCAGCATGGCGCCATTCTTTAGAATTAAATTTGAGAGCAAGACGGAAATCACTGATAAATGCTTCACTGTCATTAGTAAATAAATAGATATTTTTACTGTTATCGGGTGATGCAAAAGTATCAAAGTTATAGCAGCGTTTGAATTTTTCTATTATATCAATAATATATATTGTATTTGTGTATTCATTCGTTGCAAATGTTGCGGTGATTTGTTGTTTGTTTTTTAATTGCTCGGAGGCTTTTTCTATCCACTCAAACAGTTTAATGCGTGTTGTTGTATGAATATCAAAGCTGAGTACTCGCTCTAAACAAATAATATATTCAGACATTTCTAATAAACGTTGTAGTTCTATTTTTATTTGTAGGGCGCGTTTAGATGATGATACAGAATTACTATAATACGCTAAATTGTGGGCACTTAGATAAAAGAACTGTCGTTTTGCCGCTAGCTGTGCTTCATTATTAGATAAACGTAATTCATTAAGCCAATCAGCCAATGCGTTGTGCACAGTTACTGTGTGTTGATGCAATATACGTCCTTTAAAAAAAGGCCATAGCATTAAAGATGAGAGCGTTACACAAAAGCCAGCAAAGACATTAGCCATAAGAACAATACTTAAACTATCGCCGACTGAGGCAAAGTGAATCGCCATAATGTAGATAAAGCCAAAGTTATAACCAAATAGACGAATGTGAGGGCGTTGGTTAGACATTAAGCCATAAAGGATAGCAATTGAGCATAATGTAATCGCACTTAACCACATATCACTAAAGACTAAAAAAGCTAAATAGGTTGCAATAACGGTGATTAGTATTGAAATAGACAGTATTTGTAATCGTTTTAAATAGGGTAGATTTCGCGCTTGGACCCCGAGTAACCATGCTGTAATTAGGCCAGAGATCCCGGCACTAGTGAAACCCAAGCTATAAAATACACCTAGGCTAACTAACATTGGAACAGTTATACGAATAGAATCGGGGATGTCTGCAGCATTGGAAAACCAGCGGCTAAACATAGTCGTTAACGTTGTTATTTTCATTATGGCGGCTTGTTAATAGTGAAATATGCAGATACGACAAAAATCAGTTGAGAAGTAAAACTAGATAAGTCATGAAATATAATAAATTGTGCAATACAAGTAATGCGTTGTTACAAAAGGTCATTAATGAAAAAGAGAGGCAGTGCATCGTGTGAAGCACTGCTTTTTTCATTTAATTAGGCTGATTGTAATAACAATTTGCCCAGGTAATTCATTGCAAATGCAGCATCTTGTGCTGCTGTATTTACTTTTTTGATTAATTGTTGTGCGCGTTCATCATCGTCTTTTAAACTGATTTGTATTTTTTTAACCAGTTGTTCTGCCATTTCTGTTTTTTGTTTACAGTCATTAAATAACGCAGAAATAACTGAAATATCGATGTCACCACCTTTATCGAATAAATCGGCAGCAATGTTATATACCGTATGAAATTGATTAGCTGTATCTTTTTTCCCAGCCTCAGCTTCTTTAGCCCACTCCGTAGACCATGTCTTAAAAATAACGGCAATTTGTGGGTTAGGTTGCACTTTTATTGGTTGCATTATGTAGTCCTTGAAGTGGTTATAACTAGCATAGTAATGCAGCTGATAACGGGTTTAAAGAGCAAATTTTAGAAAGTGACAGCATTGAGTGAATTTCATTGTTATTGATTTTTTTTTAATCAATAAGTGAGGGTTAACCATACAATATTGAGTGTGGTATCACATAATTTAGTTATATATACCGTTTTACATCAAGATCTTTGCGAAATGGCTTGCATGCGACACTGTAACGTTTTACGTTAAACATAGCCCTTGGCAGTAGTGATAGCCAATAGGTGCTAAGGAGAAACTCATGATTAATGTGAACTTCGAATTGGCAAACCAAGCATATGCTAAAGTGCTAATGTATCCTTATGGTGGCGAAATTGAACAACATGAATATACAGCACTGCGCGCCTTCCGTTGGGATTTAGCACGGGCTGGCAAGCCAATTGATCAAGTTTTTGATTTAAGACTACAAGCAAGCGGTTATCGAAAAATAGCCTCACAGCCTGCAAAAGCCCATCGTCCACTTCCTGCGTGTGTTTTAGCACAAATGAGTGAAAGCTGGAAAGGCCAACATGGTTACTTATAATGTTTGATTATACTTAAGGCTAAAGAATATATTTCTTTAGCCTTTTTATTTTTATTTAAAGAATATTGCTATATTTAAAATAAAGATAAAAAACCAGCCATTACTGACTGGTTTTAATATATAGATACTATTTGATTGTTTTATTTATTAAACGTATTGCCATTTGCTTCTCGTGCTTCTGCAATAGTGTCAGGGTGCCACGCTCCTTCAATATCTTTCAGTTCTTTAAACTTAGAGCGATCAAATTCTGGTGTTTTACCTGCTTTAAGCTGTTCTTCATAATCTTTGATGACTTTAATAGCCAATCCAGAAAGGAAGATAAGGGCAACAATATTGACTAATGCCATTAAGCCCATAGAAACGTCAGCTAGACTCCAAACAACAGGTAGTGAAGCAACAGCACCAAACATTACCATGCCTAATACACAAAGGCGGAACAACAATAGGCCTTTTTTTGTATTACCGTTTAAGAACATAATATTTGTTTCTGCGTAGGTATAGTTTGCAATAATCGATGAGAAACAAAATAGTAAGATAGCAGAAGCAATGAAATAAGTTGTCCAATCACCTAGTTGGTTGCTTAATGCTTGTTGAAGCAAACCAATGCCAGTTGCAGCATCAGGAGAGTTCATTACCCCTGAAAGCATGATCATTGCAGCTGATGCAGTACAGATAACAATAGTATCAACAAACACACCTAGCATTTGCACAAAGCCTTGCGATGCTGGGTGGTTAGGGTTTGGTGTTGCACTTGCTGCTACGTTCGCTGCAGAACCCATACCGGCTTCATTTGAAAACAGACCACGCGCAATACCACTTTGCATTGCTTGTGAAGCGGTGAAAGCGACACCACCAGCAACAGCTTCATGCCAACCAAATGCACTCTTTACAATCAGTGCTAGTACAGCAGGCAGCTCTGTAATATTCATTGCAACAATAACGAGTGCGATAGCTAAATAACCTACTGCCATAATCGGAACAATTTTTGTTGATGCTGTCGCAACGCGGCGTAAACCACCCATAATAAAGAAGGCAGTAAAGATAACAATCACAATACCTTGCGTCGTTTCATCCCAACCAAAAGAGTGGTGTAGTGCGTCTGTGATGGTATTTGCTTGAACGGCATTAAAGACAAAGCCAAAAGCAATAATAAGGCAAATTGAAAAAAGAGTACCCATCCAGCGCTTGCCAAGACCTTGCTCCATGTAATAAGCAGGTCCACCACGGTATTGACCGTCAACATCTTTGACTTTGTAAACTTGAGCAAGGGTTGATTCAATAAATGCAGTCGCCATTCCAAAAATAGCGATTAGCCACATCCAAAAAATAGCGCCTGGACCACCAATGGTCAGCGCAACTGCAACACCGGCCATATTACCGGTACCAACACGTGCTGCCATTGACGTACAAAAAACTTGATAAGAGCTAATGCCATTTTCTATTTCACGGCCGCTTTTTAATACTTCGATAGAGTGACGGAATTGACGTATTTGGATAAAACCAAGACGAACACTGAAGTAAATTCCTACACCAACTAATAAATAAACGAGAAGTTGGCCCCATAAAACGCCGTTTACTGAAGCAATAATCGCCATTAAGGTGTCATTGATTGATCCCAGTATATTTCCATTCGTAGAAGTCATATTTTTTCCTGTTAATAAAACTATGCAACCTTAAAAGGCTACTTAGTGAAGAGGAACATTCATTACTTGTGAGTGCTCTTGCTATCGGTTTCTATAATAGGTTTTTTATTGCTTATAATGTGTAATATATACATCCATAATTTATTACAATTATTAAACATGTAACCGATTTCATTGCCGTCTAAGACGATGCAAGGTAGCACAAAAAATCAGAAATCCAAGGAGACTTATATCACAAAAAAAGAATTATTACTATGTAACACGTTACATTGTTAATAGGGCTTTGTATTTTTATTATTTATAATCAATGGGTTATAAATATTTGTGAATGGGGTTAGATAAAGGGTATTGTACGGCGTGCATTATCGTATGTTGAGATTTTGCCATTAAAAAAAAGAGTATTTGAATTCTTAATCACTAGATTATTAATTATTTTTCGGTGAGATTGTTTATGAGGAGCATAGTAATAAAGGCATCTAGAATAGAAATAGGTACTAAAGTAAGTAGAGAGCAAGATAATACATTGCTCTCTTAATAATGTCATAAAAACCAAATATGAGAATAGTTACTTTCCAGCAGCTTCAATATGTATTTTCTTATGACAATTACCGTAGAAGGGACGTCCTTTAGGTCCTGATTCAAGTAGCTCTTGGAGGTTACTGTTAACATTAAATGATTTTCCGATATTCAACCGTACTTCATTTAAGTATTTACCTTGGCTACAAGCTAAGCTTATACGGTCAACGGCATTTGCACCAAAGTGAGAGATAAGATTTTTCTTAAAACTGGCGGTTGAGACATTTTTACCAATATTGGTTTTGATAAATTGACCAATCGCAGAGGCATCTACTTTTTCAACCAGTTTCGTTGCTGTTAAAAAGTAGTCATTAGCGTCGAGGTTTTGACAAACACCGTGTTTTTTCCACTCATATTCACCAAATTTTGTTTGGTAATAAAAATTGGGCATCCATGGCGCAATATCTTTTATTGTTGATGCTGAAAGATCTAAGCGAGCATAGCGGTCACAATAGCCATATTTTGTGCCACAACTGGCTTTATTTGGCCATAACCCATGTAGCGTTAAATTAGTAATGTTTAATTTACCGTCATTAATTGCCGTACATTCAGGCTTATTACCTTTGTAGTTAACATGTTCACAAAATCCAGGTTGCCATGTTAATGCTAATACATATGAATCAAAGTCATTACGGGTGTCACAACTTTTTGATGACGCCTTGAATGAAGTAGAAGTCGATGTAGAAGATTTAGAGAGATCATCACTATTAAACTGTGTTGTACCACATGATTTACTGACCCAGCGCATTGCTGGAGATGCATTAGGAATAAGTATTTGTACCCAATCAAAATCTTTTTTATTAATGGATTTTATTGCATATTGTTTATTGTTTACTAGTTGGGTGTTATCAGGATTAGTTTGTTTACGAAAAGATTGATAAGCCTCACATTGGCCATTTGAAGTAAAGTTACCTGATGAATGAATTGATGCATTGGCAGCAAAGCTAGATAAGGAAATGATATTACCGACAATAACGGTAACTAAAAGAGAATTAAGACGCACAATTTGCCTACGATTGAATGATAATTTAAGGCTAACTATAGTTGATTATTACATTTTTATTAAGGGGTATAAGGTAGGGCACAGAATAATTAGATGTGATGTTGTGCGAAAAATAGCGTCAAAAAAGAACATACATACGATTTAAAGTGAATAAATTGACGATTTTTTTAAATTAGTGTTCACAATAAAGCTAACTCAGAGTAATATTCACAGAAGTAGCGTCCCCTGTTACACGAAAATGAAAAGATCAATTATAATAAAAGAGTCTTTAATGTGAACATACTCACTTTAAAGAGTATTGGTAGGTAAACACCAATCTCATTTATTCATCTGAGGTTATTAATTTCATTTAGCTAAATATAGAACAATGTTAATTTTTATCATTAAGATTGTTTATTTTATCAATGCATGCTTAGCAATTTTCATGTTAAAGCAGATTTGTATTATTATCCGAGGTTATTAATGGACAGTTTCGCAGCTGCAGAAAAAGCGCTCAGTGCGATGTTAAAAAGTGTAGAAGCAGGCGGTGAAGTTAAAGAAGCCCGCGTTGACTACCGTCAAATTTTAATTGATTTTGCCGATGAAGTTCCAGGACGCCAAAAAGCAGTAATCAAGCGTATTCCCCTACAGAAAATAAATAACCTAATTGCTGTATTACACGAATTTAAGCAAGAATCTCGTCATTCTCGTATGATTGAGCTTTTAGCAATGATGGAAAAAGATGATGTATTACCACATGATCTTGTTATTAAAGAACTACCTAATCAAGCTTAATAGCGATATAAATCAATAATTAAGCCTTATATCTGATTATTTTAATATAATTATATTTATACTGGCAGGGTGTTTTAATACTATATTTATCGAGTAATTTCGATTACAGCCTTCTTATTTTAATATAGTAAATTGCATTTTTATATTGATCACTTATTCAGTATACAGAGTTCATTATATTGGCTCTGTATACTCTTGTCTGATCTAATGCTTTTAAATAAGCATATTATGCATGCTGTATTTTATCTTCAATATCTAGCCTTCCTATCATACATAGATCATAATTAAACGTTGTTTTATTTTAAATGTGCTATTTGGTAAGCCTTTAATTTATAAAGCGACTTGTTTATGTTATTAATAAATATTATTTCGATTAATTGATCATTAAGGATTTTATGTGGGTAATATAAACTGTGATGAACCTTTTATTAATGCTCAACACATTACTAAGTTTTATCGTAACAAAAAAGCATTCGAAAACATTAGTTTTAGTTTATCTAGTGGGCAAGTTATTGGTTTGCTTGGACATAATGGTGCTGGTAAATCAACGTTAATTAAAACGTTATTAGGAATGCATAGTTGCGCTGGTGAATTAAGTATTTTTGGTCTGTCACCTGAAAAACACCGTGACAAAATAGTTGAAAATCTTGCGTATATTTCTGATGCCGCCATGTTACCTGAATGGATGACGGTGAAGCAATTAATGACATATGCAACAGGTGTACATCTTCGCTTTGAACAACAAAAAATGCAGCAATATTTAGCTCAAACTAATATTAATATTCACAGTAAAATAAAAACATTATCGAAAGGTATGAAAGTACAGTTACATTTGGCGCTGGTAATGGCTACAAACGTCAATGTACTTATTTTAGATGAGCCGACTCTTGGACTCGACCTAATGTACCGCTCAACATTTTATCGAACGTTGATGGCGTGGTTTGCTGAAGGTGAGCGTGCATTAATTATCGCGAGTCATGAGGTTAATGAAATAGCCCATTTATTAACTGATGTTTTAGTGCTTAAAAATGGTCAAGCTGTATTACAAGCCTCTCTATCCTCATTGGAAGCGGAGTTTACGATATTATCTGTGAATGATGATCATATTGTTGCCGCAAAACAATTGAATCCATTAACGGTTAATTGTCAATTAGGTCAATATCGACTTTTATTTGAAGGTGCTGATGTTTCTCAATTGGCATTGTTAGGGGATATTAGTCAACCTAGTCTTGCTGATATATTTTTAGCGAAACAGCAGGAGTCAATATTATGAAACAAAGCTATACCTTAGTAAAAAATGAATTATTAGAACATACAATCCTTATACGATTGCCGTTGTTTTTAGCGTTATTTGCTGCTGTATTAGTTGTAATAGTATTGAGCAATATTAATAATTTATCTTTTAATATTCAAATGAATGGTATTGATGGTTGGCAACCACCGATGACATCATCATTTGCTGGTGTTATCGGCTCTGTGTCCTTTTTTATTGCTGGTATTGTGTCCTTACTGAGCTTTTTTACTTACTCTGCGAGAGCGCTCGCAAAGGAGCGTAAAGAGGGTAGTTTAGCTTTCTGGCATTCAATGCCGGTGAGTGATGGTAAAGCAATTGCCATTAAGATATTTGTGGCATTAATTATTATTCCATTATTGTCTTCATTACTATTGTTGTTTATCGATGTCACCGTATGGATAGTCGCTATGTGGGTTATGCCTGCCGATATGTTAGTAGAAAACTCACTTTCTTTGGCTGCGATGGGTTTACATTGGGGGCAGTTTATTTCAATGATGGCGGCGATGAGCTTAGCGTTATTGCCTATTGTTTGTATTATTTTTTGTGCTTCTCAGTTAACGGAACATCCATTATTAGTCTTGTTTGTTGCAATGACGCTGGTTAAGTTCATTAGTTACATGTTGTTTGACTCAATGGCGATAGGTGTTTGGTTAAACCGTGTCAGTAATTTGGCGTTTAATATTTTAACCAGTGAACACCCTTGGCAAACATTAGGAAGTGTAGGTTCGATAACATTATTTGGATTATTGATTATTGCGGTAGGGTTATTTAAGGTTAGTGTTTATCTGCGGAGTGGTGATTAATTGTAACGGCTTAATATTTGGTTATTTAAAAGAGAATGCAGAGCTACATTCTCTTTTATTTTACTTTTGATTGAGCCATGATTATTTTATTTCATATATACATTCATTCAGTATATCGGCTCAATGATAAAGTCTATGTTTAATAATTAAGCTGCAGAAACAGACTCAATGTATTGTACTTCATTTTTATATTTACGAACATTACGAGATAGCGTGCCTTTTGGTAGCTCGTAACGCTTCTCTGCTTCGTAGCTTGATAGCCCATCAAAAACCACGGCTGCAACAGCAACACGCTGATTTTCTGACTTGAAGATACGTTGTGCGATTAAATCATATTGTGTATTAGTCATAGTCTTGCCTATTTAAATTTTTTGGAGTGGGATTATGGTCGTTCCAATACGTCCACTCAATGCTTGAAAAACGGTCGACCTGTTATCTATTATAACAAGTAAACAAATGCTGTTAGCAAGACAATAGCAATATGAACCTTAACAGAAGATTAATAGAATTATTTTTATTACTTAATTTAGACGTTAAAATGAAAAATTTTAATTTAAAGCCTATTTTTTTAGGTAAAAGGCCAATAATTACGGCTTATTTTTAAATAGGGAATATTAGATTGAATATATGTGGTGAAATAAAGGGAGGTGCGACCTCCCTTTGTTAGGTTATTTTTAAATTAATTAGCCAATAAGACGTAATCCATTAGGCAATGCATCACCAAACACCCGTTTCGTTTCTTCCTCTGTCAATATTTTGACCTCAGATACCATTTCGATCCAACTGGCAGGTGCTTTGCTTTGTTTTAACTTAGTAATGACTTGTTGGCGTAGTTCATCATTAATGTCTAATGTGCGATCCCCCGTCATTCGTGTCATCATTACCGCCGCAAAGCCAATGTATGATTCTTTACGCCAATCATAATTCATTAGCTCTGGTAAGCAGTAAGAGACATGCTCCGCGGACAATAGGTTATGAGCACTGCCATAAAATGGTGAGCGGGTTGCAATACGACCAATAGCCCACCAATGCGCTTGTGCATATTGTGTTTTCTGTAGGCGACCAAATAACCACTCAATCAGCTGTAGCTTCTTATCAAATGGTAAGTGCTCTAAAGAGGCCGCTAAGCGTACCATGTCTTCGTAGCTACGCTCTTGTAGCTCTTTATTAAGCTTGGCGTTACGACTTGCGCCAGGCGTAATATACTTAGCAAGATCTTTATAGATAAGCAGTTGCTGCTCTTGGGTTAAACCGCCAGAGACGCGACGCCAGAATGTCCACCAATCACACCATGTTTGAGTATTGGTATCAAATTGAATGCCATGTTGGTATAGCGGCCAAATTTGTTCCATACGGTATTCATCAGCAGGGTAGCCAAAGCCAGGGCGCATAGTAAAGCCCGCGAGCTTTAACCAGTTACGTTCATGGAGATCCGAGCGGCGGCGGCGTTTTTTACTATCAAGTAATGCATTGGCAAGTTCACGTAAACATGGTGTTTCCCATGCATCACGTTTACCTAAGATTTTATCGAGATCATTACGCAGTGTTTTAACCGCTTTATTGTTATCGGTGGTTTTCGTCCCACCAAAGACTTTCTTAACGGCATCAATTGCTTCTGGCATTCTCGCTGGGAGTTCACTTTCAGCTAGCGTGCTATCACTGTCATCATTACCACGGTTTAAACGGGCTAAGTCTTTACGAATAGCAAATTCAACTTTCCAACGCTTGGCATTATCGGTAAGACTGACTGCTTCAATTTGCAGCGTACCCACTTCTGTTAGCTGGCAAGCGAGTGTTACTTCTTCACGATCTTTTTGGTTCGCAGCCAGTTGGTCACGGTCACGATCACTGTCTAAGGTCGCAATAAAAGGCGGTAGATTAATATAACCATCACCTAATATTTCAATCAGTTCACCGACATCGTGATGTTTATCATTGGTAGAAGAAACTAAGTTAAACCGTACTGGTTCACCTAATGTTAGTGCAAATTTGCGGTGGGTTAGCGTGACTTCAATCCCTTCTTCAATCCCTTTAGGTAATAAGCAGATACCTTGTTTGGTGCCTTTATTTTCACCAATAGTTAAGAAGAACGAACGGGCTGAGCCACCACCAATTTTGAGTTGTGCGCCATGACGGGCTTTGGCATAAGCGACAGCACCAAATGCAACGGCTAAATCAGGGTGTAAGTTTTTCAGTTCAGTGACGGGAGTGCCACGCCAGCGAGAGATAATATCTAGCGTACGCGCTGACAGTAGGGGGCTGTTAAACACACCACCATTGAGCAGTACGGCAACCGGAATTGCAGGTTGATCATCACTAATAACGATTGAATCTGGATGATGCAGGTTAAAATCATTAAACGCTTCACGGCATACATTGTCATGCAGATCAATAAACTGCGCGACATGCTTACTGATAGCAGGATCTGCCGCATAGGGAAGTCCAAACTCAACCATCGCCGCTTGGCGTTGATTAGGTTGATCTGTAAATGCTGTGATAGGGAAAAAGCCATCAAGGGCGATGCTATGCACTTCTTCACGGTTTAACTCAATACTTTTAGCACCACCAATCAAACGTGAGCCACTGCCTAGCATGGTTACTTTGGCGTTGTCTGGTGCATTGCCTGATAATAACTTTTCTTTTACTTTACGCGTTTGCTGAATCAGCTTTGATAACGCAGCTTGGCTGAGTTTTTTAGATTCGCCATGTAATCGTTGTTCGGCAACGTGTGCTAATGCTAAATCGAGATTATCGCCGCCTAACATTAAGTGATCGCCGACCCCAATACGATCAAGGGTCAATTTACCGTCATCAGTACCGACTTTGATTAAACTTAAATCGGTTGTACCACCGCCGACATCGCACACCATTAATAATGGAATGTCTTTTAATAATTCATCGGCATGTTGACGGTTTTGGGCATACCAGTCGTAACAAACCGCTTGTGGCTCTTCAAGGAGTAATACTTTTTGCAATCCAGCCAGTTCCGCAGCTTCTAATGTCAGTGTGCGTGCTGATTCATCAAAAGAGGCAGGAACAGTAATTACAACTTCTTGCTGTGCGAGTAAGTCATTTTTATGGTGGTAATCCCATGCTTGACGCACATGGTTAAGGTAACTAGCACTTGCAACGACCGGAGAGACTTTCTTTACATCAGACGTTGAGGCCGTTGATGACCACGGTAGAATGGCTTCGTTACGATCAACATGTTGATGAGATAACCAACTTTTAGCACTAACAACTTGGCGACCTTCCACTTTTGCACCTAATTCACGTGCAAATTCACCAATAATCACACTTGGAATTTCACCTGCGACAGGTTCAGCATTCCAAGGTAATACCAGTTGTGTTGAATCCATTTCGCCTTCCGCGGGATGATAACGGAATGACGGTAATAGTGGTTTACGCGCAACTTCACCCGGTGCAATTAATTGATCAATTTCAAAAATATGCATTGGACTTGTTTCTAACGTATCTGTGATTTCACAATAAGCGACAACGGTGTGTGTTGTACCAAGGTCAATACCAACGAGATAACGTGGAGAAGATGAAGACATGCTGGCTCCATAAAATAATTGAGATGAGAATATAGCCAGATGAGAAACGTTTGATGTGTCAGTGTGTTGTGGGTAAGAAATAGGTGAAAGCATACCCCTGACATGTTTCATTGGCTGGTGGATAGATAAATAAACGGCGCACTATAAAGTGCGCCGTTGTGCGAACAATTATGCTTCGCGGACGTCAAATTCAACTTGCCATTTCTGACCATTATCGGTCGCAATAGCTTCAAGACATAACATGCCTAATTCTGTCACATGTGACGCTAGTTTGACAGGGATCACTTCACCAGCAGTACGACCTTTAGATACAGGTAGTGTCATTTGAATTGCTGGTAATTGTTCCATTTCTTCTGGTTGCCACCAATCAAGGTGCGTACCTGCAACATCATCACGACGTACAGTTGAACCAAAGAACTTAAATTGTACTGGCTGGCCGATAATCAAACCAAATTCCTGGCTTGGTACATCAGCTTGACTGCCTTCTTCCATACCAAAAGGAGCAACACATAATGCTTCTAGTGGCGGTTCCATACCAGGAATAGCAGGCATTGCACTTTCAATACCAACGTAGTAACTACTTGCGATACCACCACGAATACGTACACCTTTACCACGACGTACAAAACCGTAGTATGAAGCACCACTTGCAACGGCAAGATCAAGATCAAGCCCTGAAAGTAGTTTAGCTTCTGTAGAACCAGCTGTTGTTAGCCAGCCATTAATCGTTGTTAAGAGACGATCTGACAATAATGAAGATTTAAGTACACCACCATTGAACAAAATAGCGGTTGGGCGAATAAAGCCTTCGTGCTGTTGTTCATATTGTGCAAATAGTTCTTCAACTGCTTGGCTTTGACGGCTTAAGAAACTTGCTACATGGCGTGATACCGCTGCATCTTGTGCATATGGTAGACCCATTTGGGTTAATGCGCCGCGAGCTGTTTGTACGGGTAATTCTTCAATAGCAGTTTGAGGGAAGAAACCTTCAACTAGCGTTTGTTGAACTTCTTCTTGGGTTAGTTCAGTTTGTAATGTACCACCCAATAATTTAGAACCACGGCTTGGAACAACAATCGGCATAGATTGTAATTTCGCATCGTTCAGTAATGCTTCTTTCGCATCACGACATGCATGCGTAATAGCCAATACTTGCCATGGTTGTAATTGTTTGCCTTCTTGCGCAAGCTTCATCTTTAAACGATAAGCGAGAGCAAGATCCATGTTGTCACCACCCAAAAGGATGTGATCGCCAACTGCAACACGGTTAAGGGTTAAATTACCGTCTTCTTCAGTAACAGCAACTAACGATAAATCTGTCGTACCACCACCGATATCGACCACTAGGATGATATCGCCAACAGCGACTTGGTCACGCCAGTTATCGTCGTTATTCTTGATCCAGCTATAAACCGCTGCTTGTGGTTCTTCAAGCAGAGTAAGGTGTTTAAAGCCAACGTTACGTGCCGCTTCTGCGGTTAATTCACGCGCAGCAGGATCGAACGATGCTGGTACCGTGAGTGTTACGTCTTGATCACAAATAGGCGTTTCAGGATGTTGGAAATTCCACGCATCAGCCATGTGCTCAAGGTATTTTTGGGTCGCCTCTAATGGCGAGACTTTAATGACTTCTTCTGGGCTATTCAGTGGTAAGAATGCGTCACGACGATTTACGCCACCGTGGCAAAGCCAACTTTTAGCACTGGAAATAAGACGAATAGGGGTCTTACTACCTAAGTTTCGCGCCATTGCACCAACAATAGCATTGGGTTTTGCATTCCAAGGAAGTGCAGTATCACCTTCAGCTAACTCTGATTCATGAGCTTGGTACATAAATGACGGTAATTGATTTTTTTCTTCCACATTACCAGGAGTGGTTAATTGTGGAATCGCCATTACGGTGACGTCAGCGTTTTCATTTTCAAGATCAACATAAGACAGCACACAGTGTGTTGTGCCTAAGTCAATACCCACGCTGTAGCGATGTTGTTGTGTTTCTTGCATTATAGTTCTACCTCAGCGGCTGCGATGATATGTACATCATGGCCTTCTGCCAATTTAGGCAATTTAACATTTGTCACTTTCCAACCGCGATGGATTAAAGTGCCATTAAATGGTGCTTCACCAACGACGTTACCCATTAGGCGTACTTCAGAGGCGTTAAATCCTTTGGGTAGGGTAATACGTGACTCTTCTTCTTCTGCACGAATAGGTGCGAAGCTAAAGTATTCATTAAGTACTTTTTGACCACCTTCATGAATAACACGAGCGGCAGCACCAATATCAGCATCAGCAAAGCCTTTAAGATCTTCTTTCATAAAATCAATAAAGCGTGCGTCTTGTTGCAAAAGTGACAGTAGCTGGAGTGCTGAATCTGGTGTTGATGTTTTTAGTTTTGGTTCAACTTCTACTTCAACAATTTTCTCAACAATTTTTTCTACTTCAACAATTTTTTCAACAGGTTTCTCGACGATCTTTTCAACGATTATCTCGACGGGTTTTTCAATCTCAACGATCTTTTCTACTTCAATCTCTTTTTCAACAATTTTTTCGATCTCAACAGGTTTACCTTTTTTCATTAGATACATTAACAAAAAGATCACTGCTAATGCGCCTAAGATTGCGTGCCCCATGTCGATACTCTTTGGCATCGCCGACAAATCTACGTGCATCGCTGATAATTCAGTGAGCATATTGGAAAAATCAAAAGCCATATTTGTTTACTCTTAGCGGTTAAAGGTCGATTCGTGAAACGTTCTGTTAGAATCAGCTTCAAATAATTGAATGAATCTTAGCATAGACCTTTTAAAAACGTGTTATCTATACAAGGTTTTATCTTCTAAAATCTTGAATAGAAGGTCTCTTCGCTTAAATTACAGTCAAAATATTAAGTTAAATACAATGAAGTTCTGCATGATTTTTAATGGAAAAGATTACCTGCTTTATATATGGAGGCAGTTAAAAACGATTTCAAGCTAACTGGTTGTATTAAAAGATCAACCGAGATTAAATTGTGATAGATACCTGAAGAGCTGAAACTTTACTTGAAATTTGTTGTTCGGTGATGGTTCAATACGGCAATTGGCAGTGAATTGCCTAAACGGTTAGAGAGACTAGCCGTTTATTTCTTTATAAAATAGGTCAAGATATGTCGTCTGATTATACTGGCAGCAGTGCCGCTTATGCTCGTCAAGAAGCGGGTTACCGTGAAAAAGCATTAAAAATTTATCCTTGGGTGTGTGGTCGTTGTTCGCGTGAGTTTGTTTATTCAAACCTACGTGAGTTAACCGTTCACCACGTCGATCATGATCATACTAATAACCCTCAAGATGGTAGTAACTGGGAGTTATTATGCTTATTTTGTCATGATCATGAGCATGAGAAATACACCGATGCTGATAATGGTCAGAGCAGTGTGATTCGTGCGGGTGAAGATGATCACCAAGCCGCAACGTTTAATCCGTTCGCTGATCTTAAAGCGATGATGGAAAAGAAGAAATAATATAATACGCGAATAAGAATTAGATGTTGTTATTGATTATAACAGCAAAGAAAAGCCAGCAATTATTATTTGAATGCTGGCTTTTTTATTGTTACTTTTTGTCGTGTTGCTCTATGTGGTTAAGCTAACGTAATTAAGTGCCTAAAATTTGTAGCGGCAAGCTAAGTAAGCTGTCACCTAAGCTCGCAAAATACGTAATAATACCCATAAAAGCAGCGACAAGGCTGACATACCATATCGTTGAGAAAATTTGACCGTAGCGATCTAACGGTAATAAATGACTTTGGTGACGTTGTCGCCATTCAAAGATGATTTCTAAACTGCCCATGATCAGTAGAAAACCAAATAATGTTAGCCCTAGGCGATAGCTTAAAATTACGCCTACAACAGCCGCTAATGCACAAGCAATAATACCTATCTTACTGTTCATTGAAAAACTAATGCTTTTTAGAACATGACCGCCATCGAGTGGTAAAATTGGCAATAAGTTAAACAAATTTAACAGCGCATTAAAGACGGCTAAGCCAGCAAAGAACATTTCCCCGGTGATCCAATAGGCAATCATGCACGCTAATGACATGATTAAACCAAATGCAGGCCCCATGATTGAAATCACCACATCTTGCCAGCGAGTATTAATTTTCTCGTCGCTTAATGCTAATCCACCCAAGAATGGAATTAAGTAAATACCTTTGGTTTTCATGCCAAAATATTTCATGGCACGAATATGACCGTATTCATGGAACACTAAACAAGCCAGTAATGCTAATGCAAATTGAATTGAAAACAGCCATGAATAAGCCGCGAGACTTGCAGAGGCGAGAACGACTTTAATTAATTTAGCACTTTTGAGTGCTTTCATGCCTAAGGATGCTAATCCAATTAAGCTGAATCGTTTCTCTGGGACGATCACTTGTTGTGGTTGCTGACGTTCAATATCTTTGTCATTACGCTCACCTTGTACAATCATTTGTTGATCTGCACTGGCTTGATAATGAATCAAAAATGGTTGCCAACTTAACGTACCATTAAGCTGACATTGAATAGTCTGTTCATTATTTGATAACTCAAACTGATGTGTAAATTGATCAGTATCCGTTGGCGCTGCTGCAATTTGAGAGACGAGGGTATTATCCCAAAATAATTGTTGCCATCCCGCCATTGAGCCTTCAAGTCGCAGGGGCTTACCTAAAAAATCGATAGCCAATAATTCCAATGCATTATCCATAAAGTAAAAAAAGATAAGAGGATTATACGGGAAAAAGCAGAATGGACGAGTCTATGTTACGGGTTGTTACATATTACACATTATAAGATGTTAGAATTTGGATTAGCCGTAAATAACTAATTGATAATCAATAAATTTAATTATGTAGTACATGTTGGTTGGTTGTTTTACGAACATTTCATTTAAGTGTTAAACATATTTATTTGTATTTTTAAAGGAAAGTTCGCTTTGCCTCTATTTTAGTAATAATTAGCAGTAAATTGACGAGTTTTACTTTTTACAATCATCGTTAGGCACTATTATAGGTACCTATCTAAATTATTATATTTTTTGTATTTTTTGGGATAAAAAATAACGAAAAAATAGGTCACAATATCGCATGAGTTCTAAAATTAAACCTGTATTTACACGATCATTACTTCACCCTCGTTATTGGGGTACATTAGCATTAGTAGGGTTAATGTATTCACTTAGTTTACTTCCTTATTCGGCTCAATTATTTTTAGGAAAGCATATTGGCCGTTTAGCGATTAAGTTAATGAAAAAGCGTCAACATATCATTCATCGTAATCTAGAATTATGCTTTCCATTAATGAGTGTGAGTGAACGAGAAAGTTTACTTAAAGAAAATATTGATAACACGGGATTAGCACTGTTCGAAACAGGAATGGCATGGTTTTGGTCTGATGCACGTGTTTGTCGTCATGTTACGATTAAGGGCATGGAGCATATGGAGCAATTAGAACGTGAAGGTAAAGGCGCGTTAATGGTTGCGGTGCATTCAATGAACCTTGAGCTTGGCGCACGTGCTTTTGGTATTAAAAAAACAGGTATGGGTGTTTACCGTCCTAATAATAATCCGTGTTTTGATTATTTCCAATATCAAGGTCGTTCACGATCTAATCGTACTTTAATCGATCGGAAAGACGTTAAAGGTATGCTGAGAGCATTAAAAACAGGTGAACGAGTATGGTATGCCCCTGATCATGATTATGGTTTACGTCGCTCAACATTTGTACCTTTATTTGCGGTTGAGCAAGCATGTACAACAACAGGAACCAGCTTATTAGTTGATGCCTCAAATTGTGCGGTGGTGCCATTTACCATGGTACGTGATGATGATTCAGGTCATTATACGTTAACAATATGCCCGCCAGTTGAAGGCTTTCCTCATAAAGATTCTGATGCAGCAGCAGCATTTATTAATAAGATTGTAGAGCAATCTATTATGGCGGCACCGAGTCAATATATGTGGTTACATCGTCGTTTTAAAAATCGTCCAGAAGGGCAGCCAAGCCTTTATTAATTAAGCGATATTATAATATAACCCAGCTTATATCATTTGTGATCAGGTGGTTGAGAGTGTTAGTTGAGCATAATAAAAAACCGAGCTTTTAGGGCTCGGTTTTTTTTTGATTTATTTTAGGTGCTGTCGTTATTGTGCTAGAGAATAAAAAATAGCAGAAATAGACATTAAACCAATAACGGTAACAAAAATATTACTGATAGCCCCTGAGTATTTTTTCATCGCGGGTACTTTCTTTATCGCATACATTGGCATAATAAACAGTAACATCGCAATAATTGGGCCACCTAAGTTTTCAATCATACCTAAAATACTTGGATTAAGCGTCGCAACGGCCCAAGTTGTAAGAAGCATGAATAAGGCAGTGAAGCGATTAAGTGTTTTATTTGAGATTGTTTTATTATTATCTCGTGCAACTTTATGAATAATGCCATTCAAACCTTCACTTGCACCTAAATAATGGCCTAAGAAAGATTTTGTTATCGCGATAATTGCCACAATAGGTGCAGCATAAGCAATAACTGGGGTATCGAAATGGTTCGCTAGGTAAGTCAAAATTGAGGCATTTTGTGCTTTAGCTTCGATAAGGTTGGCAGGCGTTAAGCTTAATACGCAACTACAAACAAAAAACATCACCGTAATAACCATCATAATATGGGCGCGTAATAAAATACGAGAGCCTTGACGTTCGGCGTTAGCACCATATTCTTTTTCTTTAGCTACTGCGAATGAAGAGATAACTGGTGAGTGGTTAAACGAAAATACCATTACAGGTAAAATTAGCCATACAGCCATTATTACCGTACTGCCACTGCCATTTTGAGGAATAATATCGGTAAAAATAGCATTGTTCCAATGAGGAACAAGATATAACGCGAGCATAAGTAAAACAGCAACAAAAGGGAAGACTAAAATACTCATCGCTTTTATGATCAGTTGCTCACCTAAACGAACAATAGCCATTAAAACTAAAATTAATATTAAAGCGAGAATTGCACGCGCTGGTGGTTCGATACCTAATTGAAATTTCATAAAACTTTCAACGGTATTGGTCAAAGCAACACTATAAACAAGCAAAATAGGGTAGATAGCAAAGAAATATAATAAGGTAATAATTTTACCCATATTTTTACCAAAGTGCTCTTCAACCACATCGGTAATATCGGCACCGGGAGTCGCACTTGATAATACAAAACGCATCATTGCTCGGTGAGCAAAAAAGGTCATTGGTAATGCTAAAATCATCATTACGATAAGGGGAATTAAGCCACCAATCCCAGCATTAATAGGTAAAAATAAAGTGCCAGCACCAACTGCTGTGCCATATAAACCGAGCATCCATACGGTATCACTTTTACTCCAGCCGAGTTTTTGGGTATTGTCGGTTGTTGTTGCAGTCGTTTTCTGTTGTGCGGTGCCCATTATGGACATCTCCTTTATTTCATTTTCAGTCAATGTGTACTGAATAAGTTGAGTCGCACAACAAGCGAATTAATAGTAATTTACAACAATCATTTTTGTTATAAAAAATGAACATTCCGTGATCGTATAAGCATATCCGTGCTAGTTATCGTTGTTGCTGCTCTTTATCCTATTATGTTAGTAACAAAGAATGAAAAGTAATTAACCATTATTGAAGTGCGTGGATTATAGAGTATAAGTATGCTTTGCAACAATTTTTGCAAATAAAAAAAATTCGTTTGCTTGAAAAGTATACTTTTGCGTAATGGTTATGTTGCTAGTGTTGTGATGTGGTTTTTAAGTGAGGTGTTTTTGAGTGTTTAATGTTTCACTTGTGTTTTGTTTTGTATTTGTATGACGTATTTGCGCATAACAGTAAAGTATAATTTTAATAATTACAGTTTAAATGTTATTACTATTTTTAAAGATATTCAAAAATAGTTGAATGAAAAGGTAAAAAAAAGAAGCGATAATACGCTTCCTTTATGCTGTTTACAGTGTTTAGTCACGGAAATTATCAAATTGGAATGGTTGACCAAGATCTTGTGCACGAACTAATGCCATTGTAGCTTGCAAGTCGTCACGCTTTTTAGCTGTTACACGTAGCTTTTCACCTTGAATTGCTACTTGCACTTTTAATTTAGCGTCTTTAATCGCTTTTACCAATTTTTTAGCATTAGTGGTTTCAACACCTTGCTTAAATTCAATGTTCTGTGATGCTGTTTTACCTGAGAAATTGATTGATTTACGCTCAAGAGCATTGGCATCAACACCACGTCTTGCAAGGTTACCACGTAAAATTGCCACAATTTGATCAAGTTGAAATTCTGATTCTGAGGTGATTTTTACGATTTCTTTGTTTAATTCTACGTTGGCTTCAACACCACGAAAATCAAAACGAGTGCTAATTTCTCGAATTGAATTATCTACCGCATTTTTGATTTCTACGGTATCTACTTCGGAAATAATATCAAAACATGGCATGTTATTGGCCTCTAATCTGAAGATGGGAAATATATCCCGTTATAAATTAACGTGTACATTATACCGTTAATTAACAATGAGGAAAGGAGCAACAATGTACTGGTGCTCCTTTATTGTATTAAGATGTTAAGCGGAAGATTATGCGTTGGCGTCTTTAATTGCACTAGCCAGCATATCAAGCATTACTAACGTATCATTCCAATCAATACATGGATCTGTAATTGATTGTCCATATACAAGTTCATTTTCTTTACCGCTGATTACCGTTTGATTACCTTCTTCAATAAAGCTTTCTGCCATAATGCCAGCAATAGATTGGCTACCATTACGAATTTGCTCACAAATATCAGCCGTTACATCAAGTTGACGTTTATGTTGTTTTTGGCAATTACCATGGCTAAAGTCGACAATTAACTTTGGTGTTAATGAAAATTCAGCTAACGTTTCGCAAGCTATTGCAACATCTTGTTGGTGATAATTGGGTATCTTGCCACCGCGAAGAATAATATGCCCATATGGATTGCCTGCAGTGCGATAAATTGTCATTTGACCATTTTTATCGGGTGAGCAAAACAAATGTGATGCACGTGTGGCACGAATAGCATCAATCGCAATTTTAATATTGCCATCAGTGCCATTTTTAAAGCCAACAGGGCAAGACAGTGCTGATGCCATTTCACGGTGAATTTGAGATTCAGTGGTGCGGGCACCAATGGCTCCCCATGTAATAAGGTCTGCAATATATTGACCGGTGATCATATCTAAAAATTCAGTCGCAGTGGGTAACCCTAACGCATTAATATCAATTAATAATTTACGCGCTTTGTGTAAACCTGTAGCGAGATCAAGACTTCCATCTAAATGTGGATCTGAGACCAAACCTTTCCAGCCAATAACGGTACGCGGTTTTTCAAAATAAGTGCGCATAACGATCAAAAGCTGGTCTTTATATATTTCTTGTACAGCAACAAGGCGTTTCGCATAGTCTATAGCAGCGTCGGTGTCATGAATTGAACATGGCCCTACAATCACCAAAAGACGTGAATCTTTACCTGATAGGATGGATTCTACTTGCTTACGTGCACTATCAACATGCACAGCAATAGCATCTGTCATTGGTGAGGCTGTTTCTACTTCTGCTGGGGTCGGCATAAGACCGAGACTTATTGTGCGAAGTTCATCTGTTTTCATTGGCATAATAGTGTGCCTACCTTGGTATCTCTGTAATAACCCCGTTAAGATAGCCCAAATCATCATTGGAATAAACCAAACTTGTGATAACAAATAGGTTTTTAATGAGTAATTGTGGAAATTGTTTACCGAAAGGGTGATTTTGCATGCAATTATTAATCAACATAAACCTGATGGCATATAGTTTGAAAATTGAATCATTGTTATTAAATAACGTTTTATTCTTGCTTGAAAATTAAACACACAGTAATGTCAATAATTGCCTATTTAATACATTAAGATTGATAGGTACTCGGCTTTTTAACATGGAGGTACAGGTGGAGTATGACAACACAAACTGAATTATTGTTGACAACAACAGCGGTGTTGCACAATGCGCAACAATTAGCGGCGCTAAATAGTGAGGGAATTGGGTTAGTATTATTAGATGATCTTATTGCCACCTCTGTGGCTATTCATCCATTAGTTTTTACCCAACAGAATTTTTTATCTGATGCGACTCAGCAAGCGTTACAACAAAAAATAGCCGAGCAATATGGTCAACAGACTGTCGCGTTGGCTGAATATTATGTTGCTATACTGACTGAGTTATTAGTATCAGCAGCAAGACAACAAGGATCTGCGCCACTAAAAGTACAATTAGCAGGGGCTAATGCCGAATGCCGATGCCAACTATTAGGTGCCGAACTAGAAGCCACTGAAATTAATCCACAATTAGGATTACGCGGTGTGAGTCTTTATGCTGACGTTAATTATAAGGCCAGTTTTGCGTTGCAATGTGAGGTAATTAAGCGTGCTCGGGCAGCTGTCGGTGGTGACACGATTGAATTGGTAGTACCGTTTGTACGTACTTTTAGTGAAGCGGCAACTATAATTGATTTGTTGGCTGAACAAGGTTTATGCCGAGGCGCTAACGGATTAAAAGTTCATATGCTTTGTTCTGTGCCTGCAAATGCATTATTAGCGGATACGTTTATTCATTATTTTGATGGTTTTGTCGTGGATGTTACGCAATTAGCACAATTGGCATTAGGACAAGACTTTGCCAATGCCAAGCTTCATTATCAAGTAGATACTCAAAATGATGCGATAATAACACTATTAAAAATGTTGTTAGTTGTTGCGGGGAATGCATCAAAAGATCATAATATTTATTATGATGCTATTTCACAAGCGCCACGTTTACAACAGTGGCTGATAGATCATGAAGTGACAACGGTTATTTGTTAAGAAGAGAAACCTGCGCTATTAATTAATAACGCGGGTTTATTATTTGTTCCCCTCTTATTATTACTATTATTTAACACACTAATTTAAAATAGTGCAAAATAACTATCGACAGCTGAGAAATTATTGGTTTTTGATGAGTCTCGGTGGTAATCAGGTAGAAATTAATACTTTTTTATTTTAATGAAAATCAGAATAAAACCGATTATTGGCAACTAAAAAAAACATCTAGAGTTTTTAATAAACAATGCATTTAAATCCTATTGACAAGTTAACAATATAAAATATCAACAGTGTTTGTTTCCTGATTTTTAAATATGATGACTTAATCGACATAATAAAAAAAAACGTGTTACTGTATTACCTTGTTATTTCATTTCTAATAACAATAAGAATATATTTTCGTATGTTGATTTTATGATTCTAATCCTTTCCATTTGAATTATGTGTTTATAACGTCACCTATTAATTTTGTTATAAAAAGGACACGACGACTAACATGAATACATTAAAAATAGGAGTCATTGGGACTTCAAGAAAAGAAGATGAACAACGATATCCAATTCATCCAGAACATTTACTTCGAATCCCTAAAAAACTTCGTCAACAACTTATTTTTGAAGAAGGTTATGGTGCTGCATTTGGTATTTCAGACTCAAAAATTGCAGATTTAACAGGAGGCATTGCTAGTCGTCACGACTTATTAGCTAACATTGGTACGGTTATCATTGCTAAGCCAGTATTACAAGATTTACAAGAACTACGCGAAGGTGGAACACTATGGGGATATGTACATTGTGTACAACAAGAAGATATAACTCAAATAGCATTAGAGCGTAAACAAACACTGATTGCCTTTGAAGATATGTACACCTGGTCTCCTGATGGTCAAGTAGGTCGTCATACATTCTATAAAAATAATGAAATGGCAGGCTATTGTGCCGTATTACACGCTCTACAATTGAAAGGTATTGATGGACATTATGGCGATCAGCGTAAAGCAATAGTGTTTGGTTTTGGTGCTGTTAGTCGTGGTGCTATACATGCACTAAAGGCGCATGGTTTTAGGGATGTCACTATCTGTACTCAGCGTTCACTCAATGAGGTGCGAGAAGAAATACTCGATTGTAACTATGTTAGAATCCGAGGAGGTAATGATACAGAAGAACGCATGGTTGTGATTGATTGTGATGGAATAATACGACCATTAAAAAATCTTATAAATGAAACCGATATTATCGTAAACGGCACATATCAAAATACAGAAAAACCCACAAACTTTATTCTTGAGTCTGAATGCAAATATCTCAAACCTAATAGTTTAATTATTGATGTCAGTTGTGATGAAGGCATGGGATTCTTTTTTGCGAAACCAACCACATTTAAAAATCTAACGTTTAAATATAAAACGATAGATTATTATGCAGTAGATCACACTCCGAGTTATTTATGGGAAAGTGCTACTCGTTCAATTTCTGCAGCATTAATTGTTTATTTACCTAATATATTAGCTGGCCGTGATAGTTGGTATGAGAATAATACTATTCAACAAGCAATCAACATTGATAATGGTGTAATTGTTAAGTCTTCTATTTTATCTTTTCAAAAACGTGAAAAAGAATACCCTCATAAATTTTTAAATACAGCTAAAGATTTAGCCTGATTTTCATAAAAAATACTGTATATATTATTAAAAATAAAATAAATGTTTATTATAATAAATAGATTTCAAATAAATCTATTTTAGATTAAACATTCAAGAAAATAGCCATAAAAAATATTTAAACAGTAGTGTTTTATTATTTAATTAGTACAGATGTCACATTAATAATAATACCTTTCTTTAGGCAGTGTTTACTCTGCCTTTTTTAATTGTTTTTTGTTATATTTTTTGTGAGGAAAAGGGTGGTAAATAAAAAATCGCATTATCTATACTTAAATAAGTAGATCTCACTCGCAATTTAATTTATTTAAAAAACGAATATATTATAAATAACATGTTTATTAATTATGATATCAATTTTTAAATTTCTGCGATGTTCGTTAACAAGCTAAATATTAGATCAATAAAAACATAACTATAATTAATCACTAAATAACAGGCATAAAAAATGCCGGCCATAGCCAGCATTTTTATTATTTATCAGCGAGGATAAATTATAAAGCTACAACGTTTGCAGCTAGAAGACCTTTAGGACCTTCTGATACTTCAAAAGATACTTTTTGGCCTTCAGCTAATGTTTTGAAGCCATCTGAAGAAATAGCAGCGAAGTGAACGAATACGTCAGCACCGCCATTGTCTTGAGAAAGAAAACCAAAACCTTTTGCTTCGTTAAACCATTTTACTAGACCAGTTGTTTGATTAGACATGTAATGTTCCTTATATAAATATGATTAATTAACCGCCAAAATGCGATGTGCTAAGTGGTTAAATTATTAATGTCGCTGCCAATACAAGGGAAACACTGAAGTACAAAACGATAACGTTGATGTAGCTGAAGGTTTAACTGTTACTTGGTGTTGCATTTAATAACTCTCTAAACAACAGAGCATGGCATATAATACCACCTGATTATTTCATGTACATCTATTTTTATTAATAAGGATATTATTCTTGATTAATTTTTTTTAACCCATTGAAGTATATGAGTAATATCAGACCTAAAAATTCAATCTAATTTCAAAAAATCTTCTCTATACTCAAATTTATGGAATTGAAAAACAAAATAGAGAACGTTTATTTAATTTGCGCTGGAAAAATGGTTAGCTTGTCTTGAATGTGGTGCCCAATTACCATCGATGCTCGAAAAATTATTAACATTGGTTGAGTATCGGTGGTAATCAGGTATTTTTTAAGATAGAGATAGTGGATTTACTGATTAATAATTCGCAATTGAATAATAAGTGCATCAAGTCGACTAATAAACTGACGAGTTAGCCAAAAATAGCCATAGATACCCAGCGAATTAGCCGCGTCATTAGGTGATATTTCTTCTGCCATTATTGGGAGAAGATCTATATTCGGTAATGTATCTATACCCGCTAAGCTACTATGATTAGCCGATGCCAGCTCTAATTGCGTTAAAATAGTAATAATATGTTGTTGATATTGTTTTAGATCTGTTTGAGCTAATAATTGACGTCGACTGATATCTGAACTCCAATGCGTTTCAATTAATTGTTCAGTAACACTAATTAATGAGCGTTGTACCGTAATAATAGTTCGATAATGACCCGAGAGTTTATGCCTTTCTTTTTGCACATTAGGTAATAGAATGATCATTTTCATGTGTCGTTCTAATACTTCACGTTTCATGACATTTAACTGCCTAAGACTCAACATATGAGCCGAAGCATGCGCTTGATAAAGTTGACGTAATGCGCGTAAATTTTGATTAAACAGTAAATTCCAGCCTGTTATCGCACGAATAGGCATTAACATTGAAAATGCAATAGCAATCAAACTGCCAATAAGAATATTAGCGACACGCCATAATGCGACGTTGACTTCTAAAGATGTGTTGCCCTGATAAGAAACAATAATTAACGTCATTACGGCTAAAAAGAAGAAATAAATATTCTTACCGTGAGATTTTAAAGAGAGTAAGAATACCCACGCTAACATCCATACCGGAATTAGGTAATCAAACTGATCGGGAAATAAGACGGTTAATAACCCTAATATTGCCCCTAATAATGTCCCACCAATACGTTGAAAACCTTTATAAACAATGGCTCCAGCATAAGGTTGCATCATAACGACAATTACAGTAACCGGTCCCCACATGGAATGAGGAACGGGTACGATGGAATAAAAGGCGAGCGTGAAAGCAATCGCTAATGTTACCCGTAAAGCATGAGAGAATTGTGCATGCGATATTAATAATGCTTTAAGACGTAAATACATGGTGGAGCCTATAACAACTTAGTAGAAAGAGATAAAAATAAGTAATCGTGTATTTTTTCATTATTGTTAATATTCTGCAATAGAATAATAACTATAGTATTAACGATGAATGACTTGACGAGGAATGACCTCAATATTCGGTTCATAGTTTCCTTTTATTGCTTCAAGTGCTAAAGCTAACGCCTTATCAGCAATAAGCTCAAATTGTTGCGGTAATGACTGTATTTTATTCGGTAAAAAATCCAATAGGCGGTTATCACCAAACGTTGCGAGATAAGTATGACTCATTAGTTGGGGATTTTTAAGCAGACAATCAAGCACACCTTCAAATAAAGTATAAGACGTCGCTAATATCGCATCAGGAAAACAATCATCATCAATCCATTGTTGAACCATACGTTGCCCATTTTGCTGACTAAAATGCTCCCCATAACTCATAATAGTCTTTACGGGGTGTGGATGACGTTTTACCGCAGCGGTAAAGCCTTGTTGACGTTCTTTTGATACCCCTAAATCAGGCACTGCGCCAATTAGACCAATACTATTAATCGGATGACTTAATAGTGATTGTGTTAGTTGATAGGCTCCTTCTAAATCTTCGCTAATAATAGATGCAAAGAATTCGTCATCTAATGCGCGGTCAATAGCAATTACAGGTACACCATGAGCTTGAATCTTTCTATAAAAATGATTATCTACCGCTAATGAACTCGCAACAATTAAAGCATCAGTACGACGACTGAGTAGCATATCGGCGACTTTCATCTCTGTTTCAGGATCATCATCAGAGCACGATATGATCATTTGATATCCCGCTTTGCGCGCATTACGCTCTAATAATTTAGCAATTTTGGCATAACTGCTATTTTCTAAATCAGGAATAATTAGCCCAAGGGAATGGCTATTTCCAAGACGAAGTGACGTCGCGGCATGATCGGGGCGATAGTCATGTTCTTTAACAATGGCCATAACCTTATGTTGGGTTTTTTCACTGATACGATATTGTTTCGCTTTACCGTTAATAACGTAGCTTGCTGTTGTTCGAGACACACCAGCGAGTTTTGCGATTTCATCTAATGTCATTGTTGTTGTCCATTGTCAGTGTATAGGAAAGCGCCAGCGTGTTAATAGGCTAGATTGTTATTTGTTAAATATAAGTTTGTGCGCTTGATCATATATTCACTTAATGCATACTTATCAATGTTTGCAATTCTAGCTGAAACGATTCAGTATGCAAGCTGAAAGGATTCAGCAAGGTGTTAAATGTATGTTCGAGTAGCGAGAGTATTATTTAATACAGGGCATTTTTATTTACCATTTTGCTGAAAGGATTCAGTTTATTATTAATACAGGCCAGAAAATATTAATAATAAGCTGATAGGGTTAACCCATAGTTTTAAATAAATAGAACCATAAATAGCAATGATCTCACAGAGCATTGAATTGGAGAGTTACATGTTATCACTGTCTAAAAATGATATAGCGATGCAACAAGTCGCATTGAATAAAGAAGATGCCATTAAAGCGTTGGCGGCTGATCTTGAAGCAACGGGATTAGTACAGACAGGGTATGTCAATGGCATGCTTGCCCGTGAGCAACAGAATTCAACATATTTAGGCAATGGTATTGCGATCCCACATGGTACGACTGAAACCCGTGATTTAGTTAACCATACCGGAGTGAAAATTCATCACTTTCCACACGGTGTGCCATGGGGTGATGATCATACGGCTTACATTGCGATAGGGATTGCCGCTAAATCAGATGAGCATTTAGGTATTCTAAAGCAATTAACCAAAGTGTTATCAGCAGATGGTGTTGAAGATAAATTACGTCATTGTGAATCTGAACAAGCGATCATTACCGTACTTCTTGGTGACGAACAACAAGAAGCTGAATGTAATGCTGAGCTCATTTTGAAGCAATTTCCTGCGCAAGATTTATTACAGTTAACCGCTGTTGCTGCGGGATTAATTAAATACCAAGGATTTGCAGAAACTGCCACCGTGACTGATGCGATTAGCCAAGGGGCAAGTTATTTAGGGCAAGGCTTATGGTTGGTTAAAAGTAATAAGCAGGTTAAACGTACTGCGATTTCAGTGGTAACACCGCAAATACCTTTTGAAGAATTAGGTCACCCTGTGGCGGGTATGATCATGATCGCGGCCAATAATACGGCCCAGAAAGCGAACCTTGAGTACCTCACATCTTTGATTTATCAAGGTAAGATTGCTCAATGGTTAGCATCATCAGCGCAAGAAATGGTAACCGCGCTGACGCAAGTCGCATTAGAAGGCAATCAAGCTATATTTACGATTCGTAATCCCCATGGTTTACATGCTCGTCCTGGTGCAATGTTAGTTAATACCACCAAGAAATTCGATGCGGATATTCAAGTGGTTAATATCACTAGCGACAGTAAGCCCGTTAATGCTAAAAGTTTAATGAAAGTGATTGGCCTTGGTGTGAAATGCGGTAATGAATTGCAATTTACCGCACATGGCAGTGATGCAGACGCGGCATTAACGGCAATCGGTCAAGCTATTGCTGATGGCTTAGGCGAAAAACTATAAGGATCGCAGCAATGACAATTTCAACCTTACAGATAGAGACACAAACCATGCACCATGTTGTTAAACCTAAAGTTGTCGCGGTAACACTCAACCCAGCATTAGATCTTACTGGCAGTTTAGCGACCATTTCGCTAGGCCGTGTCAATGTGGTTGAACACGGTAATTTACATCCTGCGGGTAAAGGCGTGAACGTTGCTAAAGTCTTAGCAGAGCTTGGTGCTGATGTGACAGTAACGGGTTTATTAGGTGCTGATAACCAAGAACCTTTTTGCCAATTGTTTGAGCAAATCGGCGCAACAGATAAGTTTATTCGCGTGGCGGGTGCAAGCCGAATTAACGTTAAATTAGTCGAAAAAAATGGTCAGGTGAGTGACATTAATTTTCCTGGCGTTGCCGTTACAGCTGCCAATATTTTAGCCTTTGAAAAAAAATTATTTGAATTAGCAGTAACCCATGATGTGTTTGTGATTGCAGGTAGCTTGCCACAAGGTATTACCCCGGATATGTGCGCTAATTGGTTAGAAAAATTACATCAATTGGGCAAAAAAGTATTGTTTGATAGCAGTAAATTAGCATTAGAAGCAGGTTTAGAAGCCCATCCGTGGTTGGTTAAACCGAATGATGAAGAACTGGCTGAATGGGCAGGACAAGCATTAGAAACGCAACAACAATGTATGGATGTTGCAGAACAAATTGCAGCTAAAGGGATCACGAATGTTGTGGTATCACTCGGTGCAAAAGGGGTGATGTGGCTTAACCATGAAGGCTGGTTACATGCTCAACCGCCAAAAATGGACGTAGTGAGCACCGTTGGCGCAGGCGATACTTTAGTTGCTGGTTTATGTTGGGGCGAACTTAATCAACATTCAAAAGCACAGTCATTACAATTTGCGACGGCATTATCAGCAGTAGCGGTGACACAAGTGGGTGTTGGTGTTGAGAATATCAATAAAGTTAATGATATTGCTAAACATGTCATTGTAACTCAATAGCTTAAGTACATAGAGCTTAATCTCATCATTGCTTAACGACAGAAGAACATGTGAAGCAACATTGACCAAGGTGTAAATATGAAAATAGCATTAGTAACAGCTTGTCCTAGCGGCATCGCAACCACCATTATCGCCGCGGGTTTATTAGAAAAAGCCGCCGCAGAACTACAATGGCAAGCAAGCATTGAATGCCAAACTGCATTTAATCCCACTAAAACGCTGACTCAACAACAGATTGATGATGCTGAAGTGATCATCATTGCGACGGGCACAGCGATTGATAATTCACGCTTTGTGGGTAAAAAAGTTTATCAAGCGGATATCACGACCTGTTTTGAAAATACCAAAGCATGGCTAACAGACGCAGTTACACAAGCACAATTATTAACAGCAGCAACGACTCAACCTGTCGTTGATGAAAGCGACAATACGGTTAAGAAAATTGTCGCGATCACCGCTTGCCCAACGGGTGTTGCTCATACGTTTATGGCAGCAGAAGCGTTGACAGAAGAAGGCCAGCGTCAGGGTTATGAGATTAAAGTTGAAACCCGTGGTTCCGTTGGCGCTAAAAACCAATTAACAGATGCGGAGATTGCAGCCGCTGATTTAGTGATTATTGCAGCAGATATTGAAGTAGATTTAGCCCGATTTAATGGTAAAAAACTCTATAAAACCAGCACAGGTTTAGCACTCAAGAAAACCAAACCAGAAATTGAAAAAGCCTTTACAACCGCCACTGTATATCAACATTCTGGTAATACTAACGCTCAAAACACAGATACAAAAACTGAAAAATCAGGGCCGTATAAACACCTAATGACAGGTGTATCTTACATGTTGCCATTAGTGGTAGCTGGTGGTTTATCCATTGCCTTATCGTTTGTATTTGGTATCGAAGCCTTTAAACAAGAAGGCACGTTAGCCGCAGCCTTAATGACCATCGGTGGTGGCTCAGCGTTTGCGTTAATGGTGCCAGTATTGGCGGGTTTCATTGCATTCTCAATTGCCGATCGCCCAGGTTTAGCGCCGGGTTTAATCGGCGGCATGTTGGCAAGTACCACGGGCGCTGGTTTCTTAGGTGGTATCGTTGCCGGTTTTCTTGCGGGTTACAGTGCTAAATTCTTGGTTGAAAAAATCAAATTGCCACAATCAATGGAAGCGCTAAAACCGATTTTGATTGTGCCATTATTAGCCAGCTTAATTACCGGCTTGGTAATGATTTACATCGTTGGTGGTCCAGTATCAGCAGCAATGGCAGGTTTAACCACATTCTTAAATAACATGGGTTCAGCCAACGCGGTATTACTGGGTATTATCCTTGGTTGCATGATGTGTTTCGACTTAGGTGGCCCTGTAAACAAAGCCGCATATACCTTTGGTGTTGGTTTACTTGCCTCACAAACTTATGCGCCAATGGCAGCAGTAATGGCTGCGGGTATGGTGCCAGCAATGGGTATGGGTTTAGCAACATTCCTTGCCAAACGTAAGTTCTCAGCCAGTGAAAATGAAGCAGGTAAAGCCTCATTTGTATTAGGTATGTGCTTTATCTCTGAAGGTGCGATTCCATTTGCAGCGCGCGATCCAATGCGTGTTATTCCAAGCTGTATGATTGGTGGCGCATTAACAGGTGGATTATCAATGTTGTTTGGCGCAAAACTAATGGCACCCCATGGTGGCTTGTTTGTTCTGCTAATTCCAAACGCAATATCACCAGCGTTACTTTACTTAGTCGCTATTGCTGCGGGTACGGTAGTTACTGGTGTATTGTACGCATTCTTAAAGCGCCCAGAAGAAGGCTCAGTTGCTGCTCAAACGGCACAAGCTAACGCGTAATTAATAGCAAAGACATCATCATTTAAAGCCGACTTAATTGTCGGCTTTTTTGTGGGAGAAAGGGAGGGAATAGGTTATAAGGGACGAGGGATCAGGAACCGTGCATGTTGTTATATTAAAGCCACAACACTCCGTCATTCCCTACAGTGAGGTTACGAACGCGATAGGGGACCTATTTATAGCGTTTTGTAGTGTTATTAATTTTGATATTTTTAAACGCTCACTGAAAATTCCAATTATAAATATAAGACCCACCCCGTCATTCCCTACAGTGAGGTTACAAACGCGATAGGGGACGTATTTATAGCGTGTTGTAGTGTTATTATTTTTTGATGTTTTTAAACGTTCATTGAAAATACTGAGAGTGAATACAAAAACCATCCCGTCATTCCCTACAGTGAGGTTACGAACGAGATAGGGAATCTATTTGCAGCGTGTTGTATCGTTATTATTTTTTATATATTTAAATGCTCACTGAAATTCTGATAGTGAATACAAAACTCACCCCGTCATTCCCTACAGTGAGGTTACGAACGAGATAGGGAATCTACTTATAGCGTGTTGTAGTGTTATTATTTTTTGATGTTTTGAAACGCTCACTGAAAATGCTGAGGGTGAATATAAAACCCACCCCGTCATTCCCTACAGTGAGGTTACGAACGGGATAGGGAATCTACTTACAGCGTGTTGAATCGTTATTAATTATTATTTTTTAAATGTGGTGATTGGTTATTTAAATAAGACATAAATTGTTCAACATCATCATTGTCTAATTTATCAGGATGTTTTTTATTATGGAATAAAATATAGTTTTTTATCCAATATAAGTAACTTTTAACGGTACGTTTTGCGTAGTTTTTTTGATTTATAATGTTTTTTGTATAATGACGAATTAAATACGGGCAAGTTGTTAATGTAATAAGTTGTTAGGGCGCTATCGAAATTTCTTAACTCACATCATTGTTTTACGTCCAATTTTCTTGTCAAATACCTCTAAACTAATCGATCTAAACCGAGTATCTAATGGCTAGAAAGGCTCCCAAAATTGATGTTATTAAAAGGCTATGTATTCTTTCAAAGAATCAGTGCGCTTTTCCTGGTTGTGACCACACTATCTTAAATGAGAATGGTGAATACATCGCGCAGCTTTGCCATATTGAAGCGGCTGAGAAAGGCGGTGAGCGATACAACGAAAACCAGACTGACGAAGAGCGTAGAGCAGAATCTAATTTGCTATTTTTATGTCATGCACATCATAAAGAAACAGACAATGTTGCCCAGTACACTGTCGATGTATTAAAAGAAATGAAGCGTCAACATGAGTCTCTAGCGGAAGTAGTGTTTAACGCTGATCTATTATTACAAAAAGTACAGTTAGTCTTAGAAGAGCAAGAAACAATACGAGAAGTTTTAAAGGGGTATACGAAAACTGGTGATTCTAATAATTACCCTATACATGGACCTGATTTTAAAGAGTCGTGGACGCCAGAAGATGGCAGGTTCTATGAATCTCTTGATTCAAAATTTAAATACATGATGAAAGATGGGTGGTTGCATGTAGACGTTACGCTAGATGATGGCGCAGTATTCTATTTTGAAGTTAATGAAAATGGTTCGGTTCGAAATTCAAGTACACCTTACCCAATTAATGAGTACCATGTTGAAATCCCAGAGTCGTCTATCTTACGTAAAGAGCGAATTGAGGTAGGCAATGGAAATTACGATATCAAGACTGAGCTTAAATGGTCAAAGGGAAGTGTGATTGAGCATTTTCGTTACGATGGCGTATTTATGGGAGCAAATTGTAATACGTGCTTCTCAATTAACCATCAGAAAAGAGTGATCACAGTCTTGTAGTTCGCGCCCTAACAGATAAGGATATGTGTCGCGCAGCCGACACCTATCCGAAGTGTTGGACAAGCCCGAGCGGCTTTATATAAGTAAATATTGGGAAGAAAACATAGGACACTCATAACTTTCGTAATCCATTACGATCAATTCTGACGGTGCTCCATGAATGGGTTTTAATCAGTTGAGCAAAGTATCGCTTGAGATCATTAGTGGTTAACGTATCAGGCGATTTATCTAAATGGTGAGTAATGCGACGAAGTGCACGACTATAACCATCAATCGTGGTTGGACGTTTACCTTGCAAGGTTAGGTGGGTAACATGTTGTCCATAAAGATAATCTGAACGTTGTTGTTTGTTATTCATCATAAACACTCCATTAAAAGGAGTATTAAAGGTAGCTTAATCGCTGTCTGCTTTACTCTGCCGCGCAGCAGCTTCGTTCAACAAACTGTTCAAGAGTGATTCGGCACGTGTGGTATTTTTACTATGCGTTGGTTTTAGTGGTTAAGTGTTATGCAGAGGCATCGGTGTTGCGTGCCTCACACCTTAACAGGACGTTAAATTTTTTTTGGAGGAGGCATGTTAAACGCTAAATTTTATGAAACGTATTATTTTTGTAATGTAATTAAAAATACCCTTCAAGATCAATTTGGATTGGCTAGAGTTTTAAATGAATTTTACGGTGATGGTAATGTCGCGTATTTAATAGAAACGTTTCCTAAGTTTTCACTTTTTCATAAATATTTATATTTCGTCATAGATCGCATTTACTATGAGAATTTAAATCAATTAGCTGAGAATAAAAGTAAACGACTACCTATTGAAGAAGCGCTAAAATTTCATTCTATCGCTCATATATCATTTCAAAGTTATATGGAAAAAAATGAAAATAAGACCGAGCATTATGATGACCTGATTCATAATTATATGGAAGATCTTAATGATGCTTATGAGCAATTATTAACTCATACAGTCGAAGAAGTTTTTTATATCCTCTTTCAAAATCGAGATCTGCTCATGGAATTTAATTTAATGATTTCGGGAGCACTTGAAAGAGAAGATATTAAAGAAATTGATACTGATCTTGTAACTAAACGGGGCAGATTAAAACGAGGTCATATACCGAAATGGGTTAAGAGGGCTGTATATTTTAGAGATCGAGGGCAATGTGTTCTTTGTAATAAAGATCTATCTGGTATTGTAAGTCTCGACAATAAAGAAAATTACGATCATATTGTAGCACTTGCTCAATATGGTTTTAATGATGTAACAAATATCCAGTTGCTGTGTAAAGAGTGCAACCAAAATGAGAAAAAAGCAGGAGAAGCTGTAACTTCTAACTCTTATCAAAAATGGTACACATAAAAAACTTAACAAGGCGTTTAAAAGGAACAAAAACAGTGGGTTACGTTTCGCTTCGTTTCGCTACACATTATAACCCACAATTTTTGTTCCGTTTAACGCGGCGTTAGCAAACTTATGCGGCGTTAGTTAGTTCGTGGTAAACTAAGCGATTGTTTTTTAATTATTTTTAGGTTTATGTCATTAGTGTCAGTCAAATCTTCAGAAAAAATGAATAGTTTTATAGAATCATTCAAGCTTCTATTACAAGCCAGCCCCTGGCTGAAGCTTGCCTTCATATCATTTATGGGTATGTTAGGTGGTTCTACTTTTGTTGCATTTATAAACAAGTATGCAATATATAATTACATGCTTTCATATGGCGCTAGGCTTCCTCTTGAAGGCGTGCAGTTCATAGATATCGCAGTTTCTGTGATGAGCTTTCTTGTTGTTTTTGCTTCATTAGTGAGTTTATTCTTTGTTTTCGGCTTAATGTCTGGGCTTTCAAATCTACTTCATCGTTTATTTGCAAAATTCTCGGTTCGACTAGCAAAAGTCCTTTCTAATGTAATTGTATCAGTAATCGCTGCTATCTTTTCTGCACTTGTATCTATTGCAGATCTTATCTCATCATTATTTGGTGTTGATTTAGGTAGCTCTATTAATCCATCTGGTAATCTGGGTGGTCAAGAATTTTTCTTCTATGCATTTGTTATAGTAAGTGTCATATCTCTACTTGTGTATAAAGAAGCTATTAAATATTTTTCTATTGCTGTGACAATTGCAGCAGTCTGTTTTATCTCTTTTTCTTTATTTGATGCCAATAAGTACAGCATGTTTCTGAAAGAAATCCAGTATGGTGGTGGAATCCCCGTGAAAATAGCGTTAACAGATAAGAGTGAAGTTAAAGGACATCTAATCCTTAATACTAAAGATTCGATGATTCTGTGGGATGAAAATAATGCTGAATATATTGATATTGCAAAGAGTAAAGTAAAAAATTATTACACTGAAACTCACAACCTTTCAAAGATGCCTCAACAAAATGGGCAGATACTCGATATGTTCAAGCACTTTATTTGGTGAGTTTGCTAACAGATAAGGATTTGTGTCGCGCAGCCGACACCTGAAAGCAGAGAAAACATGGAGAAAAAAAACATAGGACACCCACAACTTTCGTAAACCACTACAATCAATTCTGACGATGCTCCATGAATGGGTTTTAATCAGTTGAACAAAGTATCGCTTGAGATCATTAGTAGTTAACGTATCAGGCGATTTATTCAATAGTGAGTAATGCGACAAAGTGCACGACTATAACCATCAATAGTGGCTGGACGTTTACCTTATAAAGGTAGGTGGGTAATATGTTGTGTATGAAAATAATCTGAATGTTGCTGTTGTTCGTTATTCATTATCAACACCCCATTAAAAGGAGTATTAAAGGTAGCTTAATCGCTGTTTGCTTTATCCTGCCGCGCAACAGCTTCGTTCAACAAAGCTATCAACATGATGTTTATAATATTCGGCATTTTTGGTTTGAAGTATAATTGGTTTTGAAAGTTGCTCGTCAGCACGTGTTATGGTGGCGTTAACTGCTTCTTGGTTTAAATTAATTCACCGATACTAGCTCTAATGTCTGCAATTGTAATAAACAGTTTGTTATCAGCGTCTTTAAATGCGGTAAAACCGTATTTTTCATAGAAATACTCAGCGCCATCTTTTGCATCAACAATGACGACAGGGAAGGCGACCGTTTCACTTGCCATTAATAGTTTTCTAAGCGCATCAATCAAAAGCCATTCACCGAAACCCTGACCTTTGTATCTATGGTCAACGGCTAAGCGAGCAATTAAACCACCAGAAGTTACACTGTGATGTTTCTTCTGTAATTTAGGAGGTAAATCCTGAATATCAATCGGTGTCATTGTTAATGTGTAATAACCAATAATGTGCTCAGGACATTGCTTATCTTCAAGAACAAAAGTACGAGTATTGTCTTTCTTAGCTTGTTGGCTTGCCATAACTTTCAAGTAATTATTGAGTGCGGTAATACCACAATCAAAACGATTTCGGTTATGTTTAGCTTTTTCTAATTGGACAGTATTCATTATTGAGTTTTATCCATATAACGTGAAGCGGCTTTTTGTAATTTACTATTTGGTTTAGCTGGTTGGTCTAACGCAGTCATTAAAGTCATAGCATCTTGCTGGCTTAGTTGTAGGGTTCGTTCACGTTCCATAATAGTTTTTGCTTTTTCTACAGCTGCACTAAGCACAAATGAGTTAATGCTAGACATACCGGCAATAGCCGCAGCTTGAGATAGTAGTTCTTGTGTATCAATATCTACACGTGCTGTAATACGAGGTAATGTAGTAGCCATAATAATCTCCATTCAGTGTCAAAGTGGCACATGTGTATTGTAGTTTAATTATTATACGCTGACAAGTTTTGTGTCATTTTGGCACACTGTAAGAGATAGGACAGCCATAACTTTCGTAATCCATTACGATCAATTCTGACGGTGTCCCATGAATAGGTTTTAATCCGTTGAGCAAAGTATCGTTTTAGATCTTCAGTGGTTAACGTATCAGGTGATTTATCCAAATAAATGGTGAGTAATACGAGGAAGTGCACGACTATAGCCATCAATAGTGGCTGGACGTTTACCTTGTAAAATTAGGTGGGTAACATGTTGTTCATAAAGATAATCTGATTGTTGCTGTTGTTCGTTATTCATCATTAATACTCCATTATAAGGAGTATTAAAATTGGTGTGGTGCTTGCTATGCGACTGCAGCAATTAATCATATATTGCCTAATGAGTTAGAAATACAGTCAGAATTTTGTGTGCAAATCCTGGTGATGTTGAATCTGTTTTACCCTGAAATGTAAAAATCAACGTGTAGTTCTTCACACGCTTACAAAACAATAATAAAAAGCAGAATGAGATCAAGCTTCATTCTGCTGTTGTGTTTAAGTCAGATGATTATTATTGATTGAACTTAATGTTGCTCAATCAACTCAGGATATTCAGATTGTGAATTTGTCATCATGCGATTCAATTTTGGTACTGTGATCGCCATTACAATAGCAACCGCTAGAGTAATAAAACCAATGTTTTGGAATAACTCAGTGTAAACAGGCAGTGTATCTAGAGGATCAGTAAGATGCTCTGGTGTCACACTAAAAGTAGCAACATAGCCACCAATAATAAATGATGCCGCCTGAGTTAAGAACCATGCACCCATAGTAAAGCCCATCAAACGTTGTGGTACTAAGCTAGCAACCATCGCAAGGCCAAGACCACTGATCATTAGTTCACCTAAACTTTGGAATAAATAAACTAAAACCATCCACCAAATAGAGACCATACCTGCTTGGTCTGCAAACCAGTTTCCCGCAGCTGCTACTGATAAAAAACCGAATGCGCTCATAAACATACCAACCGTAAATTTACCGGGCATGGATAAGTCTTTATTTTTATTTCCATAATATGTATATAAGTAAGCCAAGATAGGGCTACAAAATACAACCCAAAATGGGTTTAGTGCTTGTAAACTAACTGGGTTAATATTGATACCAAATAATTCAGTATGAACGTTATTAATAGCAAAGAAGTTTAATGACGTTGGCATTTGTGCGTATAACACGTAGAAAATAATGGCTTGCAGCATAAGGATAAAGGCAACGATCATTTTGTTACGTTGTTCGCCCGTTTCTTTTAACGTTTCTTTTAAGAAAAAGCCAACAACCCCGATACCAATCGCACCAAGAGCCAAGTTAGCCATCATAATATTTTGCAGTAACCATGCACAAATTAAAGTAGAGGCAATAGTTCCAATTAGTACAATTAAGGCTTTAGTTTTATTTAGTGGTTGAGAATCCGGTTCTGAACCTATCCCTTGCACTGTGCTACGAAGATAAAAGTAGCTAAATAGGCTAGCGATTAATCCTAAACCACAAAGAAGAAAGGCATATTCATAACCGTAATTATTGGCAATAACAGGGCTTAAAGAAAGAGAAACAAGGGAGCCAATGTTGATAGACATATAATAAAGAGTAAATGCGCCATCTAAACGGGAATCATCTTTTTCATAACACTTGGCTAATAGGCTTGATGGGTTTGCTTTGAATAAGCCATTACCAACAGCTATAGCACCAAGAGCTAAATAGATAAAATCAGGATTAAGAATTGAAAATCCCATTAAGAAGTAGCCAAGTGCAAGAACTATTGCACCAAAGACCATCGTCCGCTTAGTTCCAAGAACATAATCTCCGACGTAGCCACCGACAGAGACAAGTCCATATACTAAAGCAGCAAAGGCACCAAAAGTAACAAAAGAGTCTTGCATACTAAAGCCGAGCTTATCGACAAAGTAGACAGCGAGGATCCCTTGAAGTCCGTAGTAACCAAATCGCTCCCATAATTCAATGAAAAATATCATTTTGAATGGTTTCGGTTGGTTTAATATACTTGATTTATTGTCCATATTAGTTATTTAACCTAGCAAGTAGATGTTGTAGTGGTATTAAACGTTAAGTTAGATCTTATTAACGTGATATTCATTTGCTTTGAGTTAGTTTTACTGTGAGGTAAGTCCCATTAGATCAAATAGTTTGTGAAATAAGAGGTAAGAAAAAGTAATGATAAAAATATCACATTGTTTCATTTTTATTTCTTAAGTGTTTTTTTTTATGTTTATATCTGATTATTTATGTGTCTGAATATCAAAAGTGATTGACTATATAGTTATGTTTTAGCCAGTATAAAGGGTTCTGTCAAAACATAAAATATAGGACACCCATAACTTTCATAATTGATTACGGTGAATTCTGACGGCGCTCGATGAATGGGTTTTAATTAGTTGATCAAAAAAAACATAGGACACCCATAACTTTCGCAATTCATTACGATTAATTCTGACGGTGCTCGATGAATGGTTTTTAATTCGTTCAATAAATGCATTAGCATGATTTGCTACACTCTTCGTTATTACTTTTCCTTTATTTTCAGTGAGTAAGGCTGTAAAATTTGGTGGGGTTTGTATGGCGATAAATGTGTTATACAGGCGTTATATTTCAAATGAAAATTAGTATAGGAAGTGAATTATGAGTCAGTTATTAAAAAATATACCTTCTGAGGTAAGTAAGTATCTAAAAAGTATGGATAGTTATGATGACCCATGTTTTATGTTGATAAATTTAGAAAAGGATATTACTCCATTTATTGATATGATCGAAACTGAGGTTGATTCTGAAAAACCTTATGATAAGACAAGTATTCAACTTACTGAAAAATTATACTTTATTTCGCTGGATTGTACGTATGAGACAATGTTTAATATATTAGCTAAGCTTCGTAAAGGTATGAACGAATTAAATATGAATATTCATATATCTGTTTTTCGTCATAACTGTTTAGGAGAGCCAGAACAAACCTTTTTATGGTGTGAAATGCTTTTAAATGAAGTAAAGGAAGAGTTTGGAGGCAATAGTGGGCATAAGGTTAATGATTTCCAAGACAGACAAAATTGGCCGGGTATAAAAAAATATATGGCATAAAAAATATAACAGATAAGGATCTGTATCATGCAGGTGACACCTGTCTTAATAAACATAGGACACCCACAACTTTGTATTTCAAAAAATAGATAATATTAATACGATTATCTGACTTGATAATCATCATTCTCTACAATAAATGTTTGTGAGGGCGATAAGGTGTCTATTTACCGTGAGTATAAATATGGTTTTTTCTATTATTACTCTAACAATCATTAAGATGCATTAGTAATATAGGATTGATGGTTTCATGAGATGGCGAAGTGAATAGTTAGAATGATTAAGTGAAGTTGTAAATGCAAGATTATGTTTTTATTGTATTTTTAAAATAAGAAAGTAATATTTAGCTTGTGATTGATCATGATAATAAATATATTAATATTATGGTATCGCTTAGTTGTGAATGTTTTTTATGATTATTAGTGTTGTATTTTCTACGCCATAAAATATTCACATTTGTTATAAATATAGGTTTCTTTCATAAAGAGTATAAAATGAGCAGTTATAAACAACTATTTACAGTGGCTACGTGTGGTTTAGTCGTATCTTTAAATGCATTTTCAGGTGAGATGCTGGATGTTAACAATATTAAATTTGAAGATAATAATTTTAAGAGCTGTGTTTTAGCACAAAAAAGCACAAATCCGAAAAATATAACTAAACTAGTGTGTCGTTAGGTAAATATAGATCATGCAAATGAAGTTAGTTATTTTCCTGCTCTTAAGGAGTTATGGTTATCAGGAGCACAATTGACGAACATAGATTTGAGTAAAAATACTGAGCTAACATCGGTATCTATAACTAAATCAAATCTAGCTAACTTGAATTTGAATAATAATCCTAAACTTACTGAGTTGAATGTTTCTTTTAACCATATTTCTAAGTTAGATCTTACAAAAAACCCACAATTAACAGATTTGAGCATCGTTTCTAATAAAATTGAAGATATTAATTTATCAGAAAATACTAAATTAATGTATTTGTGGGCAAAAGAGAATAATTTAAAAAAGATGGACTTTAGCCACAATCTTGAATTAATTCAAGCGGGGTTAACTGATAACCAGTTGTCTAAAATTAATATCAGCCATAATGGCCAACTTAATAAATTAAGCTTGATGTATAATCAATTATCTGAATTAGATATAAGTAAGAATATTAAATTAACAAAATTATATATTACAGATAATAAAATCACTAAGTTAGATATTAGCCATAATCCTAGATTAAGAGCATTATGGGCAACTGGGAACCCATTAGTTGAGTTGAATATCAGTTCTAATCCTTCTTTAAATGATTATGAGGTTGATGAGACTGTTTCTGTTAAAAAATAATTATTAAAACTTAATCGATAATATATGTGTCGAATTCTCGGCACTTATTTTACAGAAAAAATGTATCTATATGATTTTTTAACTATCAATATATGTTTTCTTAAAGACATATGATTCATCATTATCTATATGCCTTATTTTTTATTTCATATCCATCTTCTATTTCTAGATGATCAATGAGTTTATGTTTGAAATCAGGTAGAATTCTGTTTTAAAATCGTGGTGAAAATATTATGAATAAGTCTGTTGAACAAAAAATAGGTAACATTGCTTTAGTTGTTGAAAACTATGATGATGCGATTGATTTTTATACTAAGAAACTGCAGTTCGAGCTTATCGAAGACACAGATTTAGGCGGTGGTAAACGTTGGGTTCAAATTTCGCCACCAAACTCTACAGGAACTAATTTACTTCTCGCACAAGCAAGTAATGATGAGCAATTAAAGTCTGTTGGTCATCAAGCGGGTGGCCGTGTATTTCTGTTTCTTCAAACGAATGATTTCTGGCGTGACTATGAGTTTATGCAAGCGCAAGGTGTTGAATTTACAGAAGAGCCTCGTGTAGAAGAATACGGTACGGTTGTTGTGTTTAAAGACTTATATGGCACTAAGTGGGACTTGTTACAATTAAACCAAAAATAATTGGTTCGTTAAAAAGATGTTTGAACAGTATTACTATTTTTAGGAACCTATTTGATGAAACTAATATCTGAAACAGAACAACTAATAATAAGACAATTAACGCTAGATGATGTTGAATTTATTATACAGTTATTAAATGAAGAAGCGTTTATTCGTTATATAGCAGATAAAAATGTTCGAACACATGCGGATGCTGTGAATTATTTAACGAATGGACCATTAGCCAGCTATCGTGATTATGGCTTTGGATTGAATTTAGTGTTACTGAAAGAGACAGCAACGCCGATTGGGATCTGTGGTTTATTAAAAAGAGAAGAATTAGATTATCCTGACTTAGGCTATGCATTTTTGACCGAGTTTTGTAAAAAAGGATACGCAACTGAGGCGGCTTCTTCTGTGCTTAATGTCGGAATGAAAGATCACTCTTTAAACACAGTCTTAGCGGTTACATTACTTGATAATGAAGGCTCTAATCGGTTATTACAAAAAATAGGGTTTGAGCTTAAAGGAACAATGGCGTTGTACGGTTCTCAAAACAATTTATATGAGTATACGTCGGCATAAAGGTAGGACAGCCATAACAGTTCTATATCATTTTTTAAAGCATGGAGTGCAGTATGAAAACAATCGGAATGTTAGGTGGCATGAGTTGGGAATCGACGGCAAGTTACTACAAATCTATTAATGAAGGTATAAAAGCTGAACTCGGCGGGCTTAGTTCTGCAAAAATTTGTTTATATAGTGTGAACTTTGAAGAAATTGAAAAATTACAGCATCAAGGACTGTGGAATGAAACGGCTGTTATTCTTACACAGGCAGCAAAAGCGGTAGAGGCTGGCGGTGCTGATTTTTTAATTATCTGTACTAATACTATGCATAAAGTTGCTTCAGAAATTGAAGCCGAGATATCGATTCCTATTCTTCATATTGCAGACGCAACGGCGAAAAAATTAGTCAGTGATGGCGTTAAAAAAGTTGGGCTATTGGGTACACGTTTTACAATGGAACAAGATTTCTATAAAAGTCGGTTAACGAATAAGTTTGAAATTGATGTTATTGTTCCAAGTACTGAGAGTCGAGCTATTGTTCATAATGTTATTTATGATGAGCTCTGCAAAGGAATCATCAGTGCTGAATCTAGAGTGAAATATTTAAACATTATCAATGAATTATATAAAAGTGGTGCTGAAGCTGTGATTTTAGGTTGCACAGAAATAGCGTTATTGATTCAGCAACAACATACCGACATTCCGTTATATGACACCACTGAGATTCATGCGTTCGAAGCTGTTCAGTTAGCGCTCTTATTAAAATAGTTAGGACAGCCATAAAAGAAATATAGAAAGGAAATATAACAAAATACGGGACAGCCAAAACATTGCAGACTTTCGATAAGCTACTACACTTAAGCCTCGTATTGCTTATGGTGGAAGAAATGACAGTCTCAAGACGTAAATTGATCGAACCTCAAATTACTCCGTATTATCATATTATTAATCGCTGTGTTCGGCGGGCTTATTTGTGTGGTGAGGATCCGTATAGTGGTAAAAATTACCAACATCGACGTGGTTGGATCGTGAATAAAATCAAGCAATTGTCTGAGGTGTTTTGTATTGATGTTTGTGCCTATGCCGTCATGAATAACCACTATCATTTAGTCTTGAAAATTGATACACAACAACAGCAGGCATTATCACCTCAAGAGGTTATTTCGCGTTGGTTACAGTTATTTAATGGTCATCCGATTGCGGTAGATTTTGTTAATAATGGTGATGTTGGTGTAGATAAGAAACAAGCGTTATCAACATTGGTTGCTGAGTGGCAGTCACGATTAGGCAGTATTAGTTGGTTTATGCGGTGTTTAAATGAAGAAATCGCTCGTAAAGCCAATAAAGAAGATGATTGTACTGGTGCTTTTTGGGAAGGGCGTTTTAAATCTCAAGCGTTGTTAGATGAACAAGCATTACTTTCTTGCATGATGTATGTTGATTTAAATCCGATTCGAGCCGGACTGACAACATCGTTACAAGACTCTGATTTTACTTCAATTCAACAGCGAATAGCTGAATATAATCAAACGTCTATAGTAAAAAAATCAACCTTAAATTCATCATCAATTAAGCGCTCTAAAATTGGATTATTACCTTTTGTTGGCGCTGAGCATCAGGCTAAACAGGCAGGGATTCAGTTTGATTTTGTTGATTATTTAGAGCTGATTGATTGGACTGGACGTAGTATTCGCGATGATAAAAAAGGCTTTATTCCTGCCACTCAACCTAAACTGTTACAACAAATGGGCGTCAATGCAGAAGCGTGGTTAGATAATAGTAATGACTTTATGGAGCACTATACTAATGTGAGTGGTAAATGGTCGCGAATGTGTTCGTTTCAACAGCATTTTGGTGGCCGTTGGTGTAAAGGTAAGGTTGCGAGTCAAAGATTACACCCTCACTAAATTCATCTTTGTAATTACAGAAACTTATTACCGCAATAATCGTTTATTGTGGGATTTTGTGATCTTGTTAAACAGGAAAGAAGGTATTTTATTGTTGTGAGACTAGTTTTTTACATTCAAAACCGAAGTAAATGGTATTTGGTTGTTATTGTCTCAGTGTGTAGTGGTTTTGATGCTAGAAAGATATGGCTGTCCTATTTTAGTTATGGCTGTCCTATATTAAGTCCTATATTAAAGCGGTCTTACTGAATTGTTATTGCTTGGATTTGGAAAAGATATGCCTGTCCTGTCTTAGGGAGGGGAGGAAATATCGCCATAAACTGTATAACAGATCTTATGGCGATTTATATCAATTAAACGGATTTAGGCTTACGCGTTTCACGTGGAATGCCGGTATCACGATCAGTGATTGGCTTGCGGTTTCTCGGCTTCTTTGCCTTTGGTTTATCTGTGCTTGGTGAATTGCTACGCGGCTTATCGTTGCGACGTGGCTTGTCACCGTTACTATTATCATCTTCAGGTTTTTGATATTTAGGTTTGAAGTTTAAAATAGAAATAGGCACTTCTTTGGTTGGTACAAAGCCTTCAATTTCTTTACGTACGATTAGGTGACCTAATAAACGTTCAATCATGCATAAGTTTTTGAAGTTATCGCGTGATACAAATGAAATCGCTTCACCTTTAGAGCCCGCACGACCTGTACGACCGATGCGGTGAACATATTCTTCAGGAGGGAAGGGTAGATCATAGTTAACAACGCGGGTTAGCTCATCAATATCGAGACCACGAGCAGCAACGCCTGTCGCGATTAAGTATTTTACTTTACCTGCTTTAAAATCTTCTAATACTTGTGCACGAGAACCTTGGCTACGACCACTATGGATTGCTTCTGCGGCAATACCACGTTTTTCAAGTTGGCTAACTAATTTCGCAGCGCCGTGTTTGGTTTCGATGAAGATTAATGCTTGATCCCATTGTTGCTCATTAATTAAATGGCTCAATAGAGAAGACTTCATGTCTTTATCAACAGTGATCAAACATTGGTCAATTTTAGGTTGTGATGCTTCATCTTTAGCAACGCTAATTTCAACAGGATTGCGAACGGCTGTTTTTGCAAGAAGACGCACTTGAGATGATAGTGTTGCCGAGAACAACATGTTTTGGCGATCAAGCGGTAAACGTTCGATGATCTTATTAATATCTTCGATAAAGCCCATATCTAACATACGGTCAGCTTCATCAAGCACTAAAATTTCAATCGCATCAAAGTGGATAGCACGTTTGGTGTACATATCCAATAAACGACCAGGTGTCGCCACTAAAATATCAACACCTTCAATTAGGCGACGTTTTTGTGGTTCGTAATCAACACCACCGTACATTGCCATTGAAGTTAAATTAGTGTGTTTGCTGTATTGAACAATATTTGCTTCAACCTGAACCGCAAGTTCACGTGTAGGCGCAAGAATTAATGCACGAACGCGTTTAGCTCGCACTTGCTGGCCATCATCAAGCATTTGCAGAATAGGAAGAACAAAACTGGCCGTTTTACCGGTACCTGTTTGTGCTGCTGCAAGTAAGTTTTTGCCGGTTAGTGCCACCGGAATGGCTTTTTCTTGAATCGGCGTAGGAGTGGTGTAACCCATATCGGTTACTGCTTTAACGATAGCGTCGCTTAATCCAAGCTTAGAGAAAGGCATGTAGAATCTCAGATAAATAAATCAAATAACGGCTATCTCTAAAAGTTAAAGTAATAGCCGATGAACAATGTCGTGGATTATAGCACGGCTACCTTAGGTCATTATATTATTTCGCATTAAGCCGCGGCGGACGTTTTTACATAACTTTCCAAACTGGCGAATTTCATCAAATTGTGGCGTTACACCACGCTCAATCGCATGTTCCCAGTAACTGACTTCGGTATCGACTAGTTCTAATAATTTCTTAGGGCAGCCAATACATTTATTATCTGGTCCACAAACAAAGGTTTCAGGTTCATAAAGTGGAAATGCCTGTTTAACCTCAGTCAGAAGTTGGCGCATTGCCGTTTGACGATCAGGTTTTTTATTCATGGTATCAAGTGTATCTGGGCTAAATTGGTATTCTAATTAAGCATAGTTAAAATAACCATGTTTATCTTATGCAAAGGTATTATTGGAAGGTATTGTTGGTAAATATTATTGGAAAGATGAATTGATTGGTATCAGGGCTAAAAAGTTGATTTTGTCATCATAAAAAAACCAGCAATAAGTTATTGACTTACCGCTGGCTTATTATTAATTACCCATAGTTATTTGGATAATTATAATTTATCCCAAGCATCAGCCCAGTATTGGCTTGTTGCTGGTGCGTATGATGCACTTGCACACCAACCTGTGTATGGCCATGGTTTACATTGGTATACATTGCCATCAGACGCTAATACTTTATCACCTGCAAGATAAGCTTTACCTGCTTCATAGGCTGGCGCATCTGTGACTGGTGGCTCAATAGTGCCTTTATTTTCTAAAGTGAAATGTGCTCGTTGTTCTACATTGTCATTGTTTGATTCAGCGATCATACGTAATGAGTATGTGCCAGTAACAACATTATCAAGCACCATATTAATGGTTTTGCTGTTATCGACCTTAGCCGTAAATTGACCACCTGAAACAGGGTAACCCATTGTATCAATAACATCGATTTGTACTGAAGCTGCTTTATTTGCGCTGTAATTAAGCGTTAATTTTGCAGTGCCATTAGTGATGGTGTAGTTGCTATTAATGCCCGTTAAACTCGCTATAAAATCAAGGTCAGGTTGCTCTGTATCACCATCACAATCTGCGTCACCAACTTCACGCCATACACCCCATTCGCCAGTGGTACCAGGTTCATGACCTTGTGTCCACCAACCGGCTTGCCACTCTTTATTGTTATGGCTGACAACATCGCCTTCAACATAAGTTGCATCTGCTTTCCATGCTGGCGTACATACGATAGAACCATCGTTAACCACCACAACACGTTTTACGGTTACTGTTTGGTTTGCACTATCAGTAATGCGGTAAATCAATTCATATGAACCTGCAATTGCTGTGTTTACTGTGCCAGAAACAGAAATGTTTGTTGTTAAATCGCCGTCTTCAGCATCTATTGCAGAAACGCCAGCGATTGGGTCAAAGATGTCACCCACTTTGATAACGCTATTAGCTACGCCAGCAAATGTTGGTAGGGCGCTAAAGACAGTGACTTTACGTGGTGATACGGTATCGTTGTCATTTGAATCTGTTACTGAGTAAGTCAGCACATAATCACCAACACGTTGAGTATCAACATTACCCGTTACCGCGATTGAATCGGTTAGATTGCCATCTTCTTTATCTGTTGCAGTAACACCTGCTAATGGGTTAAAAGTGGTTTTATGTTGAACGCGAGCATCAGTAATACCTGCAATGGTTGGTTTACCCGGCTGTACTACAGGGGGTGTTTGACTGTGAACAAATGGACCATAGGTTTCAATAAAGCTGCTGTTGTACGCTTTACCTGATGCGTCAGTACCGATATCCCAGTTAATTGACCATGTCATTATACCGCGAAGAGGTTGTGATTGTTTTTCAAGACGTGCAAAAGCATTAAATAGGTCTTGAGGATCTTTAATAAAACCAGTTGCTGCGGCGTCAATGTTAGTTGGAATACCAAACACTAATTTGTCGTGTGGAATAGTGGTAAAACCACGGGTGCCGTTAACCAATGAATCCGCAATGTAATAGATGAACTCTTCTTTTAATGTATCGTTGTTTTGTGCAATCCAGCCTGGGCCTTCAACGTAAACACCGTCGCCACCTTGGTTGTAAAATTGAGGGTTTATCCAATCGTAGTAACCATCAAGAGCGGTGATATAAGGAATATATTTACCCGCAGCGGTTAAGTATGGGAACTCAGGAGCCATAGTGATAAGGAAGTTTTTACCTTGTTCACGGTAGTGATCTTTTACGATGCGCAATGCAGCAGGAATAACAATTTGGTTATCTTTTGCATCAATAGCCGCTTGCTCAAGATCGATATCAAGGCCATCAAAGCCATAAACATCAGTGAGACGAATAATTTCAGCGGCAAAAGCATTTTCATCGCCTTTTTGTAGCTCAACGTGCGCATCTGCACCACCAAGCGCCAGTATAACGGCACGGCCTTGATCGTTCAGTAGCTTAATTTGGTCGATAAATTGTGATTCGCTTAAACCTGTTGCAGGATCTAAATGAAAAGTAGGGATACGACCTTCGGCAGTGTCATAAACCTTCATAAAAGAAACAGCAACCACATTATACATTGGGTTAGTGGCTTTAAGGCTCATAGCAGGAGCATTACCTGCTTTATAACCTCGACCGTCAGCCCAGTTATGCCAATAACCAACAACCACGCCATTTTCAGGGTTAACCATTTTTTCACCAGCATTGGCAGTGAAACTCATTGAGGTTAACGCAAGAGCAATAGCGTTTAATGTGAGGAATGTTGTTTTTTTATTCATTTATTTGACCCTGAAAGAGGTAAGAATGGTAATGATAGATCGAATAAATGCTATCACAATGGTTATTGATTAGAAGCGTGATTGTGTAACAAAAAACCTTGAAATCAGTCGGTTATTTGTCAATTAATTGTCGGGTAAGTATCATTTTTAGACTAAAAATTGTCATGTTTTACTTATAATTGAACAATGAGTTATTAGGTGATGTTTTTTTGGAATTAAGAATGAATAAAGTAAGCGGAAATATGAAAAATCAGATGAAAAAAGGAAATATGTTGTAAGGGATGGTTGTGATTATATTATGAACAAATATTAATAAAACAGTTCTTTTTATTATAATTAAACCATTGGATTAGATTCACTTATTGAATTAATTGTTATTATCAATTGTTGCTGAAGCCATTTTTTAGGTAAAATAGCGCTATCAACAGAAAACATGTAGGGGTTGTGATCCCTAACGTGAATCTGATAAGTTACCGCAAAGTAACCTAAATACTAGATTAAGTAAGAGATAAAATGGCAATTTTACAAGTAATAACCGCACCAGACCCACGACTAAATATTCAAGCTGAAGCAGTAACTGATGTTAAATCTGAATCTGTTCAACAACTTGTAGATGATTTACTTGAAACTCTATACGGTACAAGTAATGGTGTTGGTCTTGCTGCTACTCAAATTGGCCGTAAAGAAGCGATTGTTGTTATTGATATTTCAGATGAGCGCGATCAGCCGTTAGTGTTAATCAACCCTGTTGTTGAAAGCGGCGAGAATAAAGTAATGGGGCAGGAAGGTTGTCTTTCAGTGCCTGATTATTATGCTGATGTTGAGCGCTTTGAAGCTGTGGTTGTAACGGCATTGGATCGTGAAGGCAATGAATTACGTTTTGAGCGTGATGACTTCCTTGCCATTGTTATGCAACACGAAATCGATCATCTTAAAGGTACATTATTCATTGATTACCTATCACCGCTAAAGCGTCAGATAGCGATGAAGAAAGTGAAAAAATACATTAAGATGATGGCTAATTAATAACGCGATCTGATTTGATAAGAAGGCTGTTGAGTTAATCTCAGCAGCCTTTTTTGTTTATTGGAATAATAACGCAGTTTACCGTTAGATTTGGCGTAATGTTACGTATTCGGTAGCATCAAGCAAAGTGAGATATTGGTTACGCTGTAACGTAATGTTATTACCTAATATAAAAGGCTGGTTGTATTTACCGTGGCCGAAGAATGGGAAATAATAGACAGGCTTATCATATTGCTCGGCAAAGTGTTGTAATACTGCTTTATACATTATGCGTTCTTGGTCTGTTGGTTCTGTGGAGTAATATTGACCAAAAATAATCGCTTCTACATTGAAATCATTTAAAAATAATAATTGCTGTAAGTAACGATCTAACTGGCGGAAGGTTACACCGATATCTTCGAGTAAGACTACCTTACCTGTGAATTCTGGCTGATATTGAGTACCAAACGTTGCGGCAACAAGAGTGTGATTACCACCAACTAAAGTCCCATTTATTGCCGTCGCTTGGTGTGCTAATGCATTAAGTGGCAATACGTTATTATAGGAAACACCGTTGTTCATTATCTCTGATATATCAGGTAACGGTTGCTGATTTGTTGTGCCCATATCAAGGTGGTTATTCGCATTAACACCATGAATTGAACGCCATCCTAGTTCATTATTTAGAAAACTATGAATAGCAGTAACATCACTGAACCCAACAATTACTTTTGCTGGAATGGCTAATAGCTGCTGTTTATAACGTTGTAGATATGGCAATAGGTTTAATGCACCACCACCGCCACGATAAAACCACAACACATCAATTGTTGAATCAAGTAATGCTTTAATTAAGTTATGGGCTCGCGCTTGATCGGTATCAACATAGCCAAAATCTGAAATATTTTGCTGTAAATAATGGCAATTTACGTGATAGCCATGACTTTCGAAAACGTCAATCACTTGTGGTACTTGTGCTGGATCAAATTGAGTTGAACAAGCAATTAAGGCAACGTTTTTATAGGGCGTGTTTGTAACAGGTGTGTTCATGGATAATTCTCATCAAAGCTAAATAATCATCAAGGCACAATATATTGTTAATCCGCGGGATAAATTGCCCCTAATTGCGCTAAACGACTGGCTCCAGTCACTTCGGGTAAATTACCTGATTGATGATGCATGGTGCGATACGCAAGCCATGCAAACGCCATTGCTTCCATGTTATCAATATCTACACCACGATCTGCGGTTGTCATAACCTGCCAGCTTGGTAGCAATTCTGCAAGTCGCTGCATTAAAATCGGGTTATGAGCGCCACCACCACAGACTAATAGTTCATTTGGTGTAACGGCAGGGGTTAGGCCTGTTTTTTTAACGTCATTAGCAATAGTTTGCGCAGTATATTCAGTGAGTGTTGCTTGAATATCACAAGCAGAGAGTTGCAGCTCAGCAATAGTGGGATCTGCTAAATACTGTTGTAACCATGTTAGGTTAAATAATTCTCGGCCAGTACTTTTAGGGGCTGATAGCTGCAAATATGGTTCAGACAATAAGCGAGTTAATAATACGGAACTCACCGTCCCTAAACGGGCCCAATTACCATTGTCATCATAACTTTTTTGCTGGTGGAGGTTGATCCATGCATCCATCAACATATTACCAGGGCCAGTATCAAAGCCTGTTACCGCTTTATTGGGTTCTAATACGGTAATGTTAGCAATGCCGCCAATATTTAAAATAACCCGAGTACATTGGGTTGTACTAAAAAGTTGTTGATGGAAAGCGGGTACTAGCGGTGCACCTTGACCACCTAATGCCATGTCTTTGCGGCGAAAATCAGCCACCGTTGTAATACCTGTTTTGGCGGCAATAATATTGGCATCACCAATTTGCATCGTAAACGCATATTCTGTATGGGGAGAATGAAAGACGGTTTGACCGTGGCTACCGATGGCGGTGATATCTGTTGCAGCAGTCTTGGTTTTATTCAGTAGTGCTAATACAGCATCAGCAAAAAGATGACCTAAACGGTGGTCTAGCTCACCTAATGTTTGTAAATTTGTTGGTTGGCCTAAACAAATGTCTAATAACGATTGTTTAAGATTATTACTCATAGCAAAGGGATGCGAACCAAGTAATCGAATATTATTGTTGTCAATTTCTACGAGAACAGCATCAACGCCATCCATGCTAGTGCCTGACATTAAACCAATATATTTTTCCATCGCAGTTCCCACTGTATTTCAATTTAACGGAAGGTGTGTGTTATTCCCGTTAAGCAGTTAATTATACTGTTCGAAGTATAAGCTATGCAGTCACTCTAATCAGAAGTGACTGAGAAATAAAGTAGCGATGGAATATTTAAGCTAATTGTTTTAGTGCATTACACTGCGAGAGGCTGCAAGACTATTAGATCCTTGCTGTTGAACAACACTGTTCATTTTATTCGCAAATTCAGCTAATTCATGGCTCACCGCAGAGCTAGCAATAATCGCATCATCAAGATCGAAAATTTCAATCATATGGCCAGTTGTACCGTCATCATAAGTGCCTGAAACAAAATGAATGGCAGTATCAGTTAGAATTGAACGGCCATAGGTATTCTCGACTAAACGCATCCAGTGGATTAATTCATCATGATTTTCTATGATTTTTGAGTGCATTAACACTGATCCTTTTGCATTGGAGGCATACATTGAGGGGACCGATTGTCCTTTATTTTGTGATGACCTTTTATGCGTTAAGTGTATCAGTACTGTTCAAATGATAACTTTAGCGCTATTGCAAAAATAAAGGCTAAAAAAATCAAAAAGTGACAAAAACGCACATTTTCTTAAAATTTCCTAATTAATCAATACTTTAAGAGTTAAAATTTGCTATTACGTAGTCAATAAATGCTCTTAATCGGGCTGGCATAAATTTAGTTTGGGCATATTGAAGCGCAATATCGCCGTGATAATTACCACGAATCGTCCATGCAGGTAATACTTGTATAACCGCACCTGTGAGCAAAGCATCTTTGATCACAAAATCAGGGAAAATACCAATCCCTAAGTTATCTTTTACACCATTAAGTCGCATTTGAGAGTGATTAACCGCATAACGACCACTTACGGTAACGCGATGGCGTGTATGTTGTTGTTCAAAATCCCAAATATTGTCAGTATTGGTTTCCCCTAAATACAAACAATCATGATGGACAAGATCTAGTGGTGTTTTGGGCGTGCCACGTTGTGCTAAGTATTCAGGGCTGGCACATAGCATTAGATCGACTTTACCTATTTGCTTTAAAACTAAATCCTCACTGGGCTTTTCAGTGAGCCTAAATACCACATCAATCCCTTCTTTTATAATATCAATATCGCCATCACGGGCTTTAAGCTTTAATTGAATATCAGGGTATTGGGTTAAAAATGGCGTTACTAAAGGTTGCAATACAATCGCTAAAAACGCTTTGGGAGCCGCGACGGTAATCATGCCCGCAGGCACAATTGGCTCTGAATGTGAGATTTCAATCGCTTGTTTAGCGGCATCAAACATTATCGTACATTGGTTATAAATACGTTTACCCGACTCACTGATCATTAATGTACGCGTAGTACGTTCTAATAATTTAACGGAAAGTGCAGTCTCTAAGCGTGATATTTGTTTACTCAACGCAGAAGGGGTGACATTGAGCTTTTTAGCTGCCGCAGTATAACTGCCTTCATCAACCACCACGATAAATACCGCCAGATCTGGCATTAGTGCGATTAGCTTATTAGTTTCCATTCATTTGTGCCTGAGAGTCAATAATCATTTTCCATGGTATGGGATAATACTGTGGTTAGGTTTGAATTAGAATGCTGAAAAGTGACCAATTAAGTTCTAGTTCAAAGTGTTGATAAAAAGCACCAAATAGTTAGCGATTTTCAAATAAAAAAGGTGTAAAAGGAAAGTTACTCCCTAGACTTCGATATTTAATGCTGCTGTTGCAGGATGTTATTGGTCTGAAAGAGTAGCTTTTAGGTTTTATTAGCAATTGCGCTTAGTTACCATCCAATAAATCTGTGAGGAACACATGTCTTCTGCATTCTATAAGCAAATTAATCAGCAAATTGAAGATGTTAAAGCTGAAGGACTATACAAATCTGAGCGTATTATTACATCTGCACAACAAGCAGCCGTAACGATCCAATCGGGTGAAGAAGTATTAAACTTCTGTGCAAATAATTACTTAGGTTTAGCTAACCACCCTGAATTGATTGCTGCTGCAAAAGCAGGTATGGATCAACACGGTTTTGGTATGGCATCGGTACGTTTTATTTGTGGTACACAAGACGCGCATAAAGAATTAGAGCAAAAACTATCGAATTTCCTAGGAATGGAAGACACCATTCTTTATACCTCATGTTTTGATGCGAATACGGGTCTATTTGAAACGATTTTAGATGCTGAAGATGCCATCATTTCAGATGCACTAAACCACGCCTCTATTATTGATGGTGTACGTTTATGTAAAACCATGCGATTCCGTTACTCAAATAACAATATGGAAGAGCTTGAGCAACAATTGATCGCAGCCAAAGAAGCGGGCGCACGTAATACATTGATCGTAACTGACGGTGTGTTTTCAATGGACGGCGTAGTGGCTAACTTGCCTGCTATCTGTGATTTAGCCGAGAAATATGGCGCACTTGTGATGGTTGATGACTCACACGCTGTCGGCTTTATGGGTGCTAATGGTCGTGGTACACACGAGCACCATAATGTAATGGATCGTATTGATATCATTACAGGTACGCTGGGTAAAGCAATGGGTGGCGCATCAGGCGGTTACACGTCGGGTAAGAAAGAAGTGATTGATTGGTTACGCCAACGTTCACGTCCATACTTGTTCTCAAATTCTGTTGCGCCAGCGATTGTTGCCGCATCAAACCGTGTTATTGATCTATTGGCTGAAAGTGGTGATTTACGCGATAACCTATGGATTAACGCAGCGCATTTCCGTACCCGTATGACAGATGCTGGCTTTACTATGGCAGGTGCTGATCACGCTATCATTCCAATTATGTTAGGTGATGCAAAAGTAGCAGCAGAATTTGCTGAGCGCGCACTCGCAAAAGGTATTTACGTCGTCGGGTTCTCATTCCCAGTAGTACCAAACGGTAAAGCGCGTATTCGTACTCAAATGTCAGCAGCACACACTCGTGAGCAACTTGATAAAGCGATTGATGTCTTTATTGAAGTGGGTAAAGAGATGGCGATTATTTAATTCGTTTTTCGTTATTAACATCGGTACGGCCTTAATAATTCGTTAAGGTCATTGTATAGAACATCATTAAACGGTTGTTCTAGCTTTATGGAATAAGTGTTATGAAAATCAAAGCTCTGTCTAAATTAAAGCCTGAAGAAGGTATCTGGATGACTGAAGTAGATAAGCCGCAAATGGGGCATAATGATCTACTTATTCGTATTAAGAAAACAGCTATTTGTGGTACAGACGTACATATCTACAACTGGGATGAGTGGTCACAAAAAACCATTCCTGTACCTATGGTTGTGGGTCATGAATATGTGGGCGAAGTTGTAGGCATGGGACAAGAAGTCCGTGGCTTTAACTTAGGCGACCGTGTTTCTGGTGAAGGCCATATTACCTGTGGACATTGCCGTAACTGTCGTGGCGGCCGTACCCATTTATGTCGTAATACTGTTGGTGTTGGCGTTAACCGTGAAGGTGCGTTTGCAGAGTTTTTGGTTATTCCAGCATTTAATGCGTTTAAAATTCCAGATGATATCTCAGATGATTTAGCTTCGATTTTCGACCCATTTGGCAACGCGGTTCATACTGCATTATCGTTTGATCTTGTGGGTGAAGATGTATTGATCACCGGTGCTGGCCCAATTGGTATTATGGCAGCCGCGGTTGCAAAACATGTTGGTGCTCGCCATGTTGTGATCACCGATGTTAACGAATACCGCTTAGATCTTGCACGTAAAATGGGTGTAACTCGCGCCGTTAACGTTGCCAATGAAAACCTAACTGATGTTATGGATGAGTTAGGCATGAAAGAAGGCTTTGATGTTGGTTTAGAAATGTCAGGCAATCCAATGGCATTTAACAGCATGTTATCGAGCATGAACCACGGTGGTAAGGTTGCATTACTTGGCATTCCACCATCAGACATGAGCATTGACTGGACACAAGTTATCTTTAAAGGCTTAATTATTAAAGGTATCTACGGTCGCGAAATGTTTGAAACATGGTACAAAATGGCAAGCTTGATTCAATCAGGCCTAGATCTAACGCCAATCATTACTCACCATTATAAGATTGACGATTTCCAGCAAGGCTTTGACGTTATGCGTTCAGGCATGTCAGGTAAAGTTATTCTTGATTGGGAATAAGTTAAACTATCAGAAAGGTGTTATCGATCTGATTACTTTATAATGTTCTAATTAAATGCCCCAAGAGTATCTTGGGGCATTTTTTATTCCAGCATATATATAATTATATTTTATAAGGGTATAGTCTGATAAGGATAATCATTCCCCTATGATTATTACTCCAGCTTTAGTTAGAATGTTATAACCAGAAAAATAGTGAGTATCAATAAAAAGTTATCAGGTATTTTTAGTTTTGTGTTGATCAACGGTTAATAGCGCAAACCCTTTCTTTTAAGGAATGGATAGCAACCATCATTCGCTTGCGAATGATATTGTACTATGTGGAAGCCCCTTCATTTATGGAGGGGAGGATGTCCACTAAACATCGATAACTTAGTTATAAATAATTCACCTTTAACTATTTACTAATGACTGGAAATATAAATAATGCTATTTTTAATTAATGTATTTATTGGTACCTTGTTTAGGCTAAATGTTACTGTATTGCTGATTTTTTATCTTTATTCTAATGTGAAGGTAGTTGTTAGTAATATATTTATAATATAAATATTTTTCTATTTCTCCTAAACGTGACTTAACTTTATTCACCTATTTATAGCGTTTTTTTAATGATTTTCCATTGGTGTGATATCTGTTAAATACATATTAAAAGATAGTACCAAATAATACGAGCATTTTTTTGTGACTACAGTCACATAACAAGCTGATATAATGGGTATTTTATATGAAATGGCCGTTAATTGTTATACATTTGGTCTAATGGTTCTTAAGTGAGTCTAATCGTCGTTAAACCTTATAATAGTTGCTTAAGTTTATATTGTTAAGTGTATGAAATTGAACAACTATCTTTGGTGTTGTTGGATTGCAGTATCTGATTTATTTGGTACGGATTACTTTAGTTTCTTGGATGAATTAATATTTGGAATAATAGATATTCGTTTGTTTATTACAATATTTTTATTCTTAATAGGTATCCATGTGTTTGGAAGTAAAAGTATTCTAATTTGGTATGTGTATTAAATGATCTGTTGGTCAATAATATAAATAGGGTGTATTGATATGATTTTTTATTATTTTAAAGTTGATGTGTTAATAGATTTCTATATTTTTAAGGGTGAATAAAATGGAACAATATATCCTCGAACATCTTATCAACTCTGATTCATTAATATTCGAAGTTATAATGATTTTTTTTCAACTTATCCTTGAAATGAAATCTACGGGGAAACTTTTTTATATCAGTATTCCAGTTGCAATATTTTTCTCAACCGCAGTTGTTTGGTTAATTAAAGTTATTGCAAGAAATATTAATAATACTTATGAAGCTGGAGTTGGTTTCGTTATTGGGTCATTTTTTTCATTCGTAACAACATTCGCTGCAGTTCTATTTTTATTTTCTCTTCAGTTTACAGAGCCCGTAGTGAAAGTAGTTATTAAGGGGTGGGAATTATCACTTATGGCTAATACTGATTGGAGAGATAAAACCTTTCGTGAAGCATACGAAAATGTAGCAGATTTAAAAACAGAAAATGGACGCCAGCTTGAGAACTTTGACAGTTATCCTCACCCAGAACAAGGTGGGTCTAGTATTCCAACGCATTCAGAAAAAGCTCAATTAGTCGCGACTAATACTTATCTTATTGCCGCTGAGAATAATTTTGAAAAAACAATGCCATTTTTAAGCTGGATTCTTACGGCTAAATCAGGCACAGCCAAATCTGATATTTTGAACGATATGAAGCAACATTTTTCTAAAAATAATTCAAGTTATCTAGTGAGTGATGCATATAAAATCGCAAGCGATCGTATTTCAAAAGCACTATTATAACAGTCTGGAAGAATTATGATTGTTGGTTCAATTTTAGTTTTTATTACTTGGCTATTAATACAAATAATTGTTATCGGTCTTATTTCATGGATAGCACTTAGAAGTATAAAAGAAAACTTTAGCGTCGTTAAAGTAGTATAAAACGTTAGATATTAATAAATAAAAAGCATGGCTTATATAGGCCGTATAGGGATTTAAGATGGCTCAAAAGAATACGTTGTTGGTTGGTATCGGTGGAACCGGTTGTGAAGTTGTTCGCGATTTAAAGAAAAAACTTCATGTTGAATGGAGAGCCCGCGGAGCTGAAGATAAACAAATACCTGATATGTTCGAGTTCAAGGAAAATATTGGGGTTGAGCATATTTCACGTATTGCAACATTGAGTATCGATTCTCATGCTGATGATTTAGCCGGACAAGGTAAACGTAGTGAGTGGGTTAGCCTTGGTGATGATATTACCTTAATGGGGCGTGAACAAGTATTGTTAAAAAGTGCTTCTGTTATGGATACTGCGCAAAATCTTGATCTCTATTCTGGCGTGTCTCCGTGGTTACGCAGAGAAGATGAAAAGAAACATTTAACAAATATTACCGTCGGTCTTGAGCCTGACTGTGGTTGTAATCAATTACGTCGATTAGGTCGTTTAGCACTTGCGAGTGGAGATAATATAGACAATATCATTAGTGGTGTTGCAAATCGTCTCGAACGTCTTTCTGGCAATGGTGGCGAGTTTGTTGTTGATATTCATGTGGCTGGCAGTATTGCTACTGGTACTGGCGGTGGCACAATGCTTGATATTGTTGCCCAACTCCAGTCGTACTTAAGTAATACGTCATGGCGTTCGAATATTTATATTCATGCTTTTACAACAGCTGCCGATGTAGGTGATAAGAATACAGGTCGATTTTATATTAACCAATATGCGGCTTTAAAAGAATATAACGCTTTTAATCGTTCGCTATACAAGCCATGGGATATCAGGAACCCACCGCAGCCAAAACGTTTGTCAATCAAGCCTGTTGATGCTGGTGCCGATGATACGAATTATTACGATCTTAAACAAACATACAAGTCGTTATTCTTAGTAACGGATACGACAGATCGTGGCACGAAAGCGAGTTTACCTGAACAAATTGATAGTACCGCTGAATTACTTTTCCAGTTGTCTGTTCGACAGTTGGGTGATTTACCTAACTCTATTCGCCAAGCTTTATCAAACGAAGATAATCCGGAAACAACGGATGAAGGTTTTACAGGTACGCGCTCGATGAAAAATGGTGCCTATGGCGTCCATCGCGTATCTATCCCTGAAACTAAAATTCGCCAGCGTTTATCGTCTTCTTTAGGCTTGCAGTTTAGTTTACAGCTTTTACATAATAATTGGGTTAAATCTTTCCTAGATAATCCATTAGCATTCAATGCTACTGCATTTGTCGGAGATTCAATTAAAGTCCTTGATGTAAGCAAAAACGACTTATGGTTAGATAAAACTGTTGGTAATACCAAAGACGACAATGAAATTGATTTTGCATCTTATCAACAAGATTGGCGATCTACGCTTGAAAAAATAGAGCAAGAAGCAATAGCTGCAAAATCGTATAAAGAAATGCAGCAGTGGATAACAGTATTTAACCGTGAAGCAGACAAACACTGGAATGAAACGTTTCGTCCGTTAGGTGATAACGGTGGAGTTGAGCGTTATTTTAGTCATCATGGTAAAAATATAGAAATAGATAAGCGTGCTGCACGTGTAAAAAAACATATTGAAGCAATAATACTCAATGGATTAGAAGATAACCTTGAAAATTATACTGTTAATAATCTCCCTGATATTGTAGATACGCTTATTAAGCGAATTGAAGAAGATGCTGCTGGATTTACCAAGAAACGTTCTGGTTATGAAAAGATGGCTGACATTGCACAAAACAAACGTAGTGCAATACATGACGAGATTAGAAAAATAGGAAAAATTGCTTATGCGGTAAGCGGTGGTGCAATTCGACTATTCTCGCAATATCAGGCAGAGTCAGTTAATTATTATGCTAACCGTACTTATGAACGTGCTGCTGCTTATGGTTCTGATTTTTGTATGGAATTATTAGATAATTTACGTTTACTGCGTAAAGATGTCGGTCAATTTAAGCTCAACATGGTGACGTTAAGGGACAACCTTGTTACTGAACTTATGATTGAGAAAGAGGAAAAAATAGGTATTGAAGATTGGATTAGCTGGGAAGAAATTAATGATTCTATCCAACAATACTTTGTGACCGATAAATCATTATTGGAGAAAAACAGCACTTCTATTTGGGAGAAACTTAAAGAATTACGTGGAGATAAAAAGACATTTCAAGCTTATAACCACTTTATGACGATTGATGATAAGACTAACGTTGTTCGTGGTGTTTTCCCAGACACAATAAGAAAAGAATCGTTACAATATAGTCATGTTTTTCATGCTGCTATTGTTGAGAAAAGTCCTAATTTCAAACCATTCTTTGGTCGAAATATCATCAAGGAGCTTTATGAAGAGTTTCATGAAGTTACACCTGCATTGGAAGAAATTGTTCGAGGATGGATTAAAAAATCAAGCCCGATGGTTGCTTTTGATAGTGGACAGCCACGTCCTAATGTACCAAAACCAGGACCAAGAAAACGTCGTCTATTGTTAATACCTGCATGTAAAGACGTACCCGCATCGTTCAGTGAAGCATTGCAGTACTGTGCAATAGGTATGATATCTAATAGTGATGGTGAGATATTGGTTAAAGTTATTCCTGAAGAGCGTTGTCCTAATGAAATTAGTGCAATGACAGTTGCATTCTTTTTTCCTATTCGCCAAGCAGCAGTCACGTCAGCATTGAAGACGCATTATGATAAAGCTATGCTTAGTAATGATGGAAAATTTATTTTTTATCAATGTCATAGTGAATCAAGTCAATTTTCTGATTTGATGTTGCCAAGTCGTGCTGAAGAGTTGGAATTACAGCTGCCTTCGGTATTAGTTGCAGCGGCCATGGGTTTTATGCAATTACCTGATGATGTAGATTTACCTATTTATTTTGGTACTCGACAAGATACTTTTAGTCCAATTGATAATCGAATTGATACTGGCTTTAAATTGACGAATGCGAATAAAGATATTGTATCACGTATGACCGAGCAATATGCCGTTGATGTTAGCCTTGAACTGGCTATTTTGTATTCTAATTATCATGAACAATTTGTTCGTGATAGTGGTTCTAAAACCAATGAACTCTTTAGTAAGGTTCAGATACAAACAGAAGATATCGTCCGCGCTGAAGCTAATATGAGTAACTACCAGAAATGGATCTTCCTTTTAGCAAAACGTAACGAAGAAGATGAAAAATATGGGAAATTCAAAGCCGCTATTCAAGATGCACTGAATCGAGTAATCCCTGAATTAAAAGAAAATCTATAAAAGGAGTTTATGATTATGACGACTGACGCTTTATATCGTTGTAAAAATACAGGCGGTCCTGATGGCGATTGTGAACATGCAGCACAAAATGAAGCTATTCCTGCATCTCTTGTAACCATCAATAATAATGGCGAAGCTATTTGCCCGGGTCAGACGGTTTTTGATGAGCCTTGTGGTGCTGTTTTAGAAGAAGTTATTCCGCCGAAGAAGGTCCCTTGGATGATGATCGCTTTTTCAAGTATTGCTGTACTTGTCGTTGCGGTTGCTATGTGGCTATTTTTGTTCAGAGGTGATGCGTTATTACGTGTAGATCAAACCTCTTTTGTACTTTCTCCAGGAGAGTCTACTAAAGTTGAGGTTTTTAATGATGGTGAAGTGAACTTACAACTAGGTGATATGAAGTTTTCTAGTAATAATTTTAGTACTGAGAAAACAGACGATAGCTTAGATATTGCACCTGGTAATAGTGGATACTTTTACGTTAAATTTGCTCAAAATGCTCAGGATAGTATTAAAGGTTCGATGACCATTTATTCTAATAGCTCAGGCGAGCCTGTTTCGATTGAACTTATTGGTAATGCTAAGCCTTGGCGTATATCTGAAAAGCTTAATAGTACTTCAACAATTTTGGATAAGGAATAAGGCTAATGAACAAGAATAAAATTTCTTTATCCAAATGTATTTCGTTAGGTATAGCAGGATTATTTACCCTTTCAGGGGAAGCATATGCGAGCAGTTACTCTGATTTGTTATCGACAATGCAGGTACGTCAAGTTGCGTTAGAAAAAGAGCAGATATCAAGTGATTCTTGTTTAGGTGAACGCTTAGATGGTCTTTTGAAGATTAACTATAACTGTTCATCAGAAGTCAGTGCGTTAGCGGAGTCTGAAAATAACGATCGAACTGCGCTTTATACTTTGATGGCAGCCTCTTTGAAAACAGATAAGCAAACTGTTGGTATTCAGTGGGCTAAACAGCGACATCCTAAATATATACAGGGTGTTGTTCGGGAAGTTCGGTTGGAGGATGGTACCACGACATTTTGGAATGGTATCGGTGAGCATCCTGATGAAAATAACATTGATAGAGTTCTTACTAAGCAGTTTGCTAAATTATATGCAAGCCCAACGAAGTCAGCTGACGTTTTAAGAGATAACCTTCCTTTATATGAAGCTTTTGGTGTTATTAAGCAAGAGAATAAAAATGGAAAGCGTTGGTATCAGGTGACTGAAGAGTATGTTCCTAAGCAGAAACCAAGTAATTGGGAACCAAAAACTATTGGTTGGATTTCTGAAGAAGATGCTATTTCATGGAAACGCGCATTGGTGATGCGTTTTACTAACTCTTTAAATAGAGATCCGTCTGTTATTTTTGAAACGGCAGAGGATGCTGTTGCCTTGATGAAAGCGAATAAAATGGAGAGAAACAAGCAACTTGATAAGTTATATGCTGATTTTGAATCAGGTAATGTAAATCGAACTAGTGGTGCTTTAGCCATAGAGCCGACGGTTGGTCAAAGCCAAGATCAAATCGTGATGTATCCGCTACTTGATTTCTATAAATCAAACTCAGAAGAGTTGTATATGGATGGTCAATTTGCTCATTTGTTAGAGGTCGCGGCACAAACACGGAATGGCGCAAATCAAGATAGCATGGGTAATGTTCCGATTGATATTGTGTTCGTTATGGACTTGACCAGTTCAATGCAACCTTATTTAGATCAGTTACTTTCTGTTGTTAAGAAGTTTGTACTTGATACGAATGGGCAAGATATTCGTTTTGGTTTTATTGGCTATCAAGACAAAGATAAAGAGAGAAAGTTTGCCTTTTCACAAAAAGATTTTACGCACAGCGGTGTTCTTAGCCCATCAGACTTTGTGACAATATTAAGTAAAGTAGAGGCTCAGAAAATACCGGTTAAATCAGATGATATTCCAGAGGCGGTATTGGATGGTGTAAACCTTGCGCTTGATTCTAAGCAATGGCGAGATAAAAGTGCAAAGACAATTATTCTGATCGGGGATGCTCCGGGACGAGAAGACAATATCAGTATTAAGGAATTAAGAGATAAATCTTATACTCGTAAAATTCCTATTTACTCACTATATATTGATGCATCTAAAGGTGCTGTTAAATATTCAAAGATAGGTAAAAAACAGTATAAGCAACTTTCATCAACTTATGAAGGGGCATATGGAACCAGTCGTGAAATTCCACACTTATCAGTGATTGATGGCGGCTCTCCTGTAGCGTTTGCTAATACTGTCGCGAGTGGGTTGAATGATGCCAAAGAAATCTTTGATACGTTTGGAACTCAAAAAACGGGCGAAATGAAAACCAAAGAAGGTTCTGTTGCTGAATTGCTTTTCCAGCAGGCAGATTTGTTACTTGCAGATCCTACAATGCCAGATAACGCAGTTGTTGGCTGGGTTGCAGATAAAGTGATGAATGCACCTGGCCGTGAAGCGTTAGCTCCAATGATTTTACTTAATGAAGTTGAGTTAGATGAACTGGAACAACGTGTGCAAGAGTTGAAAAATATTGGTGAGATGGCAATGCGAGGTGATAGCGGTACGACTCTTGATTTCTTCGATCTTGTCAGTGATAACACCCGTTTTACGATGGTTGATCCTTCAGCAGTTAATTTCCGAGATGCGTTCTCTGCACCATTAGGAATGAATAATCTTCCTTATGATAGTGACATCATGGCAACGACGAGAGAAGAGTTTCAGAGTATGGATCGAGTGCAAGCATTTGTTCGTTCTATGAACAATAAATTACGTCATTATGAAGATCTTAAACGTCAGCAGGGTAACTCAAACGTTTGGAAGAAGCTAAGTATGGGGACGAGCGAGCGAGATCGTGTCGTTGGTGTTGAGTTGAATCAGTTGCCATAACGATGAAAAAACTAAGTAAGAGATTGATTCTTACTGGAGTAGAAAAAAAACTGGGGGATTTGGATCATAATATCACGATCCAAATTCCCAGTTTTGAACTACGTCAGAAAGAGATTGTTGCTATTGTTGGTTCCAATGGATGTGGGAAGTCAACAATGCTCGATATAATAGCAATGCTGTGTAAGCCAGATAAGGCTGAGAAGTTTATTATTTGTTCGGATGACAGCGATGTTAGAGATGTACAATTATTGAACGAAAAGGATATAAATAAACTTCGACGTAATAATATCGCTTATATTTTACAAAGTGGTGGCTTATTAGAGTTTTTAACGTTACGGCAGAATATATCGCTTGTAACAAGACTAAAAAAAGGAAAACAAGCCGACTTTAACGAAATTGTAGATAGTCTAGGGATAGAGAAACTTCTTAATAAAAAACCGTTACAACTTTCAGGTGGGCAACGACAAAAAGGGGCCGTTGCAAGAGCTCTGATTCAACAGCCAGATATTATCTTGGCAGATGAACCAACTTCGGCAATGGATTCTTTGAGCGCGGTTCGGTTGATGGAAAATTTAACGACACGAGTCCGAAATTCTGGTTCGAGCTTGATCCTCGTTAGCCATGATAGTTCATTGGTTCAAGATTTTGCCAATAGAATTTATCGTTTTTCTGTAAGACAAGTGAATGATGAAACTATCTCAACTCTTCATGAAGAAGGGAATTTGGGTGATTGAGGTTAGCGATGTTAAAAGATTACTTATATATCACGATATTAGCGTTTAGGGATATTAGCCATGAACGTATTTTATCGTTGTGTATGGTATGTTCACTCGGTGCTATTTTTACACCAATAATTATTTTATTAGGGTTACAACAAGGGATTATTGGCAATATGTTGGATACGCTTGAAAGCGATCCGGCTAGCCGACTTGTTCGACCTAAGTTTATGTCACAAAGTCCTATTCCGTTAGATATGTTAGAAGTTATTCGCCAATCTGGAATAGCATTTATTCCTTCTGAGACATCACATTTACTCTTAGATGTTAAAGGACTACATGATTCTATTAATGTAGTGCCTAGTTCAAAGCAAGATCCTTTTGTTATTCAATCAAATCCTATTGGTATTGGCGATGATATTCAATGGGTAGTTATATCGGAACCACTGAGTAAAAAAGTAGGGAAGTTTAAAGGGGATAAATTAACCTTGTTGTTAAGACGAACGACAAATGCGAATTATCCTGAAGAAGTTCCGATGGATTTTACAATAGTCGGTGTTTTAGATTCTGAAATGATGCCTGATGTGAAAATTTATCTTCCGGTTGCTGTCTTTAATGATATTTATCATTGGCGCAAAGGGTATGAGATATCAGATCTCGGTTTAATGGGAAATCGAGAAAATAATTTTCATCCAGAATATGATGGTGTGATAACTGGATTTTCTTTTAAAAAACCGAAAGATGAAGATTTTCGACAGATGCTTGCTGGTAGATTACCTTTTAGTTCTATGCCTAAAGTTTATACAGAGTTAATGAGTACTCAGAAAAATAGTGATTGGCGACTTTGGCAAACTGTTAATAATACGATCACAGCATCAGATATACAGGTACTTAATAATGCGCTGTTAAATTATGGTTATGATCCTCAACTTGTTCCTTATATTAAAGATATAGAACTTGAACTAAATAAATTAGATATATCGAAAAAATGGCAGATATATATGCTGCCAGAAATGTTGTCTCCTCGTTGGGATGAAGATTCTAAACCAATACTTTATATTTCTAATGAGGATCGAAGTTTTTCAGGAGAGCAACAATTACTATTAAAAACAGGTGTAAAAGAGAACAAGATAACTATTCCTGTTTTTTTAGAAGTTTCAGAGAAAGTGCCGTCAGGATATATTGTCGCCAGCCATTATTTTTCGGGTTTGTTGCGCACTGCTGAGCGGCTAGGCGCAAATTATAACCGTGACCAACATGCTTTTTCTTTAAGTGGTACAGAACAAGTACGTTATTTTCGAGTGTACTCAGAATCAATAGAACAGCTTGATGCATTAGTTCAAACGGTCAAGCATGTTGGTGATGATCTTGGCCTTAACGCTCTAAAAGAACCTGTTTCACGGTTATATGAAGTACAGAAAATACGTACATTATCAGATTATATGAAAAAGATTTATTTTCTTATTGCAACGATTTCTGGTGTATCTACTGTTTTTGCTGTGAGTGCTTCTGTTTATGCGACTGTACAGAGAAGACGAAAGGATTTGGCCTATTTAAATATGTTGGGAGTAGATAAGAGTACGATTATCTTTTTTCCATTTATTAAGAGCATGATTTTAATTTCTATTGGGTTGGTGATTTCATTTATGGCATATTGGATATTTGGAGTATTAGCATCTCATTGGTTTGTTGATCTATTAGGTGAAACAGAGTCATTAACTCGATTAAAAGTAGATCATATATTATCTCTTATTGTCATTATTCTTTCTTTAGGCGGAATAAGTTCTTTATTAGCTGGTGGTTTTATTAACCGAATGGACTCGCAAAGGTATATTCATGAATAAATACATACCCGTATTAACTGCTTTATTATTTTTTATTGTGTCTTTTTTAAGTTCTAAATTATATGCAAATGAAACTATTGAATTTAAATTACCCGATGATATATCACTTAAATTCCAACCTATTTATTTAGGGCTTGATGGAAATAAAGTGTTTTCTTCAAAAAGAGTCAAGCTTGGTTCTCGAGATGGTAATGATGTCAGCTATAAAGAACGACTTTCAACGACAAATTTAGGTGGTTCATTCATTGGTGTGAGTGATAATGGTAAAAAAGAATGGTTGTATTATCTGGGACAAACCGAGGTATCAGAACAGCAATGGAATGCAGTTATGCGTTGGTGGCAACATGAGAATCAACTTATAGTTGATCCTATAATTAATTCTAAGTTGCCGCAAACAGGAAAAACAGCAGCTGAAATATTTGCGTTTATTGAAGCTCTTAATGTTTTAATGCTGAAAACTGACAGAGAATCTTTGCCAAAAAATGGTAATGCGATTGCTTATTTTCGTTTACCAACAGAAGTCGAGTGGGCATTTGCTGCACGTGGAGGTAATAAAGTATCGTCAAGTGTGTTTGACCGACCGTATCCATATGTTGATGAAAACCAGAGCATGACGCTTGCGGGCTATGAATGGCATAGGGGGTCTTCTGGTAAAAAGATGAAAGAAATTGGTTCTGAGCATATTAAGCCAAACCCTTTGGGGCTTTACGATATGCTAGGTAATGCTGAAGAGCTTACTTTTGGTGTTTTTGGACATGATTTCCTTTTTGCACGATTTGGTGGATTAGTTATTCGTGGTGGGAATTACACTACAGATCCAAGAGATCTAAAGGTATCAAGTCGTACAGAGTATGATGGTTATAATGCTAATGGAGACTTAATTCGTTTATCTAAAGTTGGTTTCCGTTTAGCTTTAGGAACATTAGTAAGCGAAACTGGATATTCAAATGAAGAATTAGATGGCGGTTATGACGACTATCTAAGTAGTGATAGTGGCGTTAGCCAACCAACGGCATCTGGTAATACTAGTCTTTCACAACAAGCTATTAATGATCAAATTAGTCATTACAATACTGAAAGTGAGCGCTTAGTAGAAGAAAACAACAGTCTTCGGCAGCAAAATTCGCAGGTTGAATCTGACTTTATTGTATTAAAAGGGAATTTAGAGCAAAAAAAAGTTGATATAGATGCTATATCTAGAGAACTTGACGCAGAGAGAGCTAAAAATGTTGATTTGGCTAAGTTAGCGGATATAAGTTCACTTGAGAATAAGTTTGATATTCTTATAGACAGTAAAGATTCCGAAATATCTCGATTACATTCTGAAATAGACAAATTAAAACAGAACGTTAGTCAGCAAACTATTGTACTTAGTAATGCTGAGTTATCAAAAAAACAAATGATTAGCTTGCAGCAACGAGTTAATGATGCTGAACGCAGGGATAGCACTGCAAATTTTGAAATTGAAAAGAATAAAAAGCGAATTGTTGTTGCTGAAAAACGTCTTTTAGAAGCCCTAACTCGCGTTGCAGGTTATAACTTATATAGTGCCTGGCGGAATTTAGAAACAATAGAGAAAAAACGGAAAGTATCAAAAGACCCAAAAATTTGGAGAATTAACAAACTTGAAGCTGAAAATATGCTGAAAGAATATCGCAGATATATTATTCAAATTGTTGATAATACTGATCATACTCTTTTTCCTGAAGTAAAAGATGAACTTGTTCATTGGTTGAAAGAAAATAAGGTAAGTAATCAACAGATCAAGGGTATGGATCTATTAGAAAGGCATCTTCATGAAGTTCGCGAAGGTAAGTACTTACAGGTAGACGAATTATATAAAAATCTTCGTTATGAGCCTGAAATGGGAGTGTAATAATGAATTGTAATGGAATAACTAAATTATCTGTACTTTGTGTCTCTTTGTTTATGATTGGAGGTTGTACTTATCATAAGGCGATGAATGAGCAAGGAAGAAGGCAAGCGATAATAGAAGTTAATTTAGCTCAAGAAAAGCAGGTTACGACAAAACAAGAGATAGAAAAGTTAAAATTAGAAAAAGATCTTGTATTATTAAAATCAGAGATTTTATCTATCGATCAAGAGATTGCGAAGATAAAAGCTAAAACAGAAAAAATAAAACTTGATAATAAGAAGAATGCTCAAAAGTATTACAAAAATCAACTATCGATGTTAGAAAAGACAAAAGTTGCCCTTAAGAAGGATATTAGCGAGAAGGAAAAAATATTAGCTGTATTATAATATATGCATTTAAAGGTATTAATTTTTTCAGTTCATAAGTATCCTTTAAGTAAACTGGATGCTTATGGACATATAAATATAGCAAATGTTATATAATATTTACAGGGTTGTTGTGGCTTAATGAACTTGTACACCTAAATAGGATAAAATATTCTTAATGTCAAAATGGTGTACATAATGAAAAAAGCTCGAACAACTTATTCAGTCGCATTCAAGCATGATGCTGCCAATTTAGTC
>NZ_WMDN01000050.1:0-3656 GCF_021236965.1 Photobacterium carnosum
TGGGTATTTTGAGAGATTTTGTGCGGATAAAACGTTAAAAAAGTGACGTTGTTATTTTGTTATCAATGTTACCCGATCCCAAAATGAAAGTTTGACCGGTGTTTATTAGAAATTGACGACAAAGTAATGTTTTCTGAGATAAATACATGGTCCTGGTTAATTGAGGTACGAAATTATCCAAGAGCATCAACCTGCGGTTGCGACTTTCCCGCTGTAAGTTCATCTAATACAATTACGGCATCAGAATTACGTTAGCTCCGACCATGTATAACCCGAATAGTATCAATGCTCTTTTTACCTTAGATAAATGTTTTCATAATGCGCTGAAAAACGGTCACGTTTTTCGCACAGCAGAGCTTGAAGCAGTGGTCAAAGTATTATCATGTAAAACACATAAGCTCGGTGCTAAAGCGTATAGTTGCACCAACCCTCGGTGCTCTCATGAAAAACGGGTATGTAATACCTGTAAGAGCAAGCTCTGCACGTCATGCGGCCAAAAGGCCACAGAGCGTTGGATAGCGGTCATCAATTCAATCCTCCCTGATTGCAAATATCGGCATATTACGTTCACTATGCCAAAAGCATTTTGGCTAATTTTTCAATATAACAGAGTGTTATTGAATCACCTGTTTTCCCTTGCCGCCAACACATTAATAAAGCTTGCGAAAAAGAGAGGGGTAACCGTCGGTATTTTTTCGGCTCTGCATACCTATGGCCGACAAATAAATTTCAATTGTCATATTCATTTATCAATAGCGGAATTCGGCTTAAATCGACAAGGGAAGTTGAAATCATTTTCCTTTAAGTTTGATTTGCTCATGAGCCAATGGCGTTATGAGGTCATTAACCTGTTAAGAACACATTATCCCGTATTAATTTTACCGCCAGAATTGGAGGTGGAAGGCAATAACCCTCAGTCCTGGACTGCATTTTTAGACAGAAACTATAATCGTCATTGGAATGTTAATATTGCCAAAAATACCACTCATAAGACGCATACCGCGAAATATTTAGGGAGTTACGTGAAAAAGCCACCGATAGCGGCAGCTCGGTTGGCTGATTACACCGGTGGGGATGTGACGTTTACTTATCTAGACCACAGAAGTAAAAGCTATAAAGATTTAACCTTAAGCCAAACAGAAATGATGCTGAGGATATTGAACCATGTGCCTGAAAAACACTTCAAAATGATCCGTTATTTTGGTTTTTTATCGAACCGTTTACGGGGACGCTTATTGCCATTGATATATAAACAACTGGGACAAGAGGTTGTTACTGCCAAAACCTTTGGTTTTGCAGCGATGATGAAAGCATTTTTGAAGGTTGATCCGTTCAAATGCATTTTATGTGGTGCTCGAATGGTATTCACGGGATTTATAGCAGGATTAAAAGTAGGTCAATTAGTATCAGCAATAGAAAATATTGCGTTACAGAGGCCAATTTAAGGCCGTAGTTAGGGTAGATCTATCCGAAATCAGTGTTTATGATCAAAACCGCTTTAATTCCATCCAAATTTTCTCATTCTTTAATCTACTCATAATGAAAAAGGTCAAAACCACGTTTTGTATTCGTTTTTTCTTGATGGATAGTAATCTTTCAGATTCCTATCCATCAAGCACCATGTATCGACAAGTGAAACGCGTCAGTCTAGTGGGTTCTCTCATGTGGAAAAGTAGGACAGACAAGCTGCCCTAAACTTTACACACAATCGATAATTCAGTATCGAAAGAGCTTTAAGTTTTCGCTCCGCTATAAACAATAAGTTTATTTTCTTCTTAATTTAAAGCGTGTTAGATATATGCTGATATTGAGAGAGGTTGAGCAAAATTCCACAGCAGCAGCTTTCCTTGGGACTTTTCAGTCATAAGAAATGCTGCTACTTCGGAATGCTAATATGCCGACACCGAGCCGAGTATATCGCTTATTCCCTACAGATACCTTTTCATATTCTGTAGCTCCAAACCTCCTTGATGATGCAAGGTCAATCGACGGCTTGGAACTTATATGTCGGCTACAAGTGAGATAACATTCTAGTGTTAGTGCTCTGGTCTTGCTCGCATACAAGTGCAGTGTTTTAAGTGGTGTATTTGATTGAATGTCTACAACGAAGTAGGCTTTCCTCCCTCTCACCCTAATCACGCCAATATTATCCGAGACAATGCCTAAACCTACATGTTGATCCCCGTCTGCTTTCGTCTATGTCGAATAGACCCCAAGTGGTGAGAACCTCTCACTAACTCTAGCAGGTGCGTTATCTTGTGAACAGTTTCTGCCGTTCGTAGTTTTAGTGGGTGCAAATAATATAGCGAGATGTTGAAGGGAACACTTGAAGATCTTACGTGATATGGCTATCATAGTAGGACTTAACGAGCGTCTAAATTCGTTTTAAGTATTCCGAAAAAAGCTACCTTGCAGGGTAGCTTTTTTTACATCCGTTGAAAGATGTTACTCTCTAACTCGTCAAATCTCAAGCATTCTTCTAATACGATCAAGATCACAATTATTACAACCTCATGTTTTGTATGTTTATTTTTCCCAAAAAGTACAATTACTGATATTTATCGCATAAATACATAATGGCAACAGCCGTAAAATAATCACTCGTAGAGGGATAAAGAGTTTTAAAGAGTTTACTCTTTAGCACGCGATTGTAATTATTGCAGCGAAGCAAAATGATTTCAGTCGGTAACGTGCCTTTATTTTGCAACTGCTTATATCATGCAGCACCCAAAGGAACCCAAAAGGAACCCAAAAAGAACCCAAAAAGAACATAAAAGGAACCCTATCCGACAGCATAATAATTTAAACGTTTTAATTCGGCTAAAAATAAAAAAACCACAATTTCGTTGTAGGGTTTTATTAAAAAATATGATTTTTCAAAAATAATAAATATAAACATAATCACGAATTAGATTTAAAATAAATCTACAATAAGTAAAAACACCTCGAAATGGATTTATTTTAAATCTACATCACATACAAAAATACCGCCTCAAATTGGGCGGTATTTAACAGTTAATCTATTTATGTGATCCGAGATTATGTAACGTCCAGATACAATAAAGACCGCCTAAGCGACCTCTTAAATTGTTAGCATTTAACAGCCTAAAGCAATTTCAATCTCACCCCAATATTTCGCAATCGAATCCTTTGAAACCACCTCACCTATTGCTTTTCTGCACTGATTCTTCGGGTATCTTGCATTAATAATTTTAGATTTTTCTGTGCATGATAATGAGCTAATAGCTGAAAATAATAGTTGTCTGGTTTTCTCTGCTCGTAATTCATTTGTAGTGCGGACAGCTGCTGTTTTTGCTGTTACCTTTGGTTTTTTCTTTCTTTTTTTATCCGCACTAATAACAACAGGTACGGACTCTACTGGCGTAGGGTTATTTAAACCATCAAGTCTCATTTTAATTGAACGCTTAACCCAAGCAGCAAAAGGAACATCACCCCTGACAGCATCAATTTTAGCTAATAAATCCTTATCTATACGCATGTCTTTACGAACAGATGTTGCAGTTTCATTGGCTTTTTTCTTATTTTCCACAGTGCGGACTCCAAACAAATCAACAAAGACGAGTGCGGACAATGTAGCACGATAAACAATTTTAAACATATAAAAAAACCGCCTCAATGGACGGTATTTAACAGTT
>NZ_WMDN01000051.1:0-3630 GCF_021236965.1 Photobacterium carnosum
TGATGTTAAATACTAACAATTTAAGAGGTCGCTTAGGCGGCCTTTATTGTATCTGTTTGTACGGAATTGTCCGTACTCGTCATTTTTTGTTATGAGAATATTGGATTCAATATTATGAGTTGGTTGATAAGTAGATATTCGTCACATATTTGAAGGGAAGAAAGAGTAAGAGAATTAGTTAATGTATTGATATTTATGGAATTATGATTTTGTTAGTTTTTAACAAAAAAAACAGATCCAACTAAATGATTTATATAGAGAAATTTTGAACTTTAAATATGATAGCGTATGATAGGTTTCAGAAAGGACAAAGCCCCGAATCTCATCTTCTAACTTGGCGGAAAGGAATGAGAATTCAGGGCTTACGAAAACTATCACAGGGATAATGATCTCTTAGGGAATTATATCAGATGCCACTTCAAACACAATTATTAGATAACCGCCATAAGTGCGGTTATGCGTGAATATTAAGCATTCAAACCGTTTTAAACTGGATCTTGAAGATCTGTTTATCAATACGTTACCTTATAAGCCTTATTGTACGGATGAACTAGGGGTTACTTATATTCGCCCTAGGCAAAACGCAATAAAAAGAAAGTACATTCAAATCAATCGACCAAAGATGGTCATGTATCTAATCTTTGACATTGATAGGAATGGTGCTGTTTATGCTTGGTACGATAAAAATCTCCCCGCGCCATACTGGACAAGTAAAAATCCAGAGAACGGTCATGCTCATATTGTTTATCGCCTAAAAATCCCATTCTGTACGTCAGATATTGCGAACTTAAAACCTATTCAGTATGCCGCAGCGATTCAATCCGCCATGATTGAACGATTAGGTGCTGATCGTGGGTATGCAGGATTATTAACAAAAAATCCGAAGCATCCACATTGGCAGAATAAGGTATGGACGGAATATGAATACACATTAGATGAGTTAGCTGATTATCTTGATCTGCGAGGTCATCCGTTACGAGGTCATCAGGCTGTTGGTCTTGGTCGTAATTGTGACTTGTTCGAAAACGTCCGTAAATGGTCATATAAGACGATCCGTGAATATTGGCAGCCTAACTATAAGCGTTCATGGAATGAAGCTGTCTATGCCGAGGTAGAGTCCTTAAATAGTCAATTTACTGTTCCACTTCCTGTATCAGAAGTTAAGGCGATAGCTAAATCGATTGCGAATTGGACATACCGACACTTTACACCTGAAAAATTCCGTGAATCTCAGGCTATCAAGGGACGTAAAGGTGGATTGATTGGTGGTAAACGCGGTTCTATTGAGGATAAGGCTAAGGCTGGTGCCTTAGGTGGTATTAAAGGTGGTAGGGTTTCTAAAGGAGGTGGTAGACCTGATAAAAAAGAACTGTTACCTAAAGTTATGGAGTTAAAAGCATTGGGTTATAACAACAGATCTATTGCCGATGATTTAGGTTTAAGTGCTGGCACTATCAGTAATTGGATTCGTAACATTTAAAATACGTGATCAAAAACAAAGCAAAGCCTTATCAGATAACAGCCCGTTTTAGGGCTGTTTTGCTTTATAGGGAATTTAAAAAGAAACCTTATTGTTTGTGTGCGGAGCACAAACTGATCGCGTACTTTCATTTCCAATAAGGCGATTGTGTGTAAAGTTGGGGCAGCTTGTCTGTCCTACTTTTCCACAGTTAGCCTTCTCCTCGTTGTGGTAAGTTTAATAATGACCTATCTCTTTCTGATTTGATGTTTTTGTCCAACATTTTATCTAATCGTTCTTGGGATAATTCTCCTGATTTCACCATTGCTAATAATGTACCACCAATAACTATTTTTTTACGTGTTTCTAATTTTCTCTCTTTGCTTTTCTCTTTTTGTTGTTCAGCATTAATTCTCGCTTGTAGTTGTGCTTGTTGTTGCTTCATTTTCTCAAGTTTACTGCTCATAACCCCTTCCTGATTAAATTGTATCGTTGCGTATAGAATATCATAATACTTAAATGTTTCGTGTATGCTGAGAGATTAGGAAGGGCGCACTTATACGTTGTACCAACGTGTGCGAAATTTCTTCGAAATTTTAAGAGCTAGAGATTATCGCAATGGCAATTTATCACTGTAGTATTTCAGTAGGTTCTCGAAGTAATGGTTCATCTTCTGTTGGTTCTTGCGCTTATCGTGAAGGTTCAAAAAAAGAAGATCTTAAAACAGGTATTATTCATGACTACTCAAGGAAAATAGATGTCATTGAAAGTTGTGTTATCTGTCCTGATCATGCTCCTAGTTTTTGTCGAGATTCATCTCAACTTTGGAATGAAGTTGAAAGGACAGAAAAGCGAAAGGATGCACAATTATTTAGGGAAGTTACAGTGGCACTTCCAAAGGAACAAACCCAAGATCAGAATCGAGAATTAGTCCTTAATTATTGCCATGAAAATTTTGTCTCTAAAGGTATGATTGCGAGTATTTCATTTCATGAATCTAAGACGGAAAACCCTCATGCTCATATCATGTTGACGATGCGAGAGTTAACAAGCGATGGATTTGGTCAAAAAAATAGAGAATGGAATAGTAAATCAAATTTACGTGAATGGCGTGAAAATTGGGCAATATCTGTTAATCGAAATCTTGATAAAAATAATATAAATCAGAAGGTTGACCATCGTTCTTTGCTTGATCAAGGTGTTCTGCGTACCCCTCAAATTCATGTCGGTTATGCTGCGCTTGAAATGGAAAAGAGAGGTGAAATATCGGAACGAGGACAGAAAAACAGAGAGATCATTCAAGGTAATGACGTTAAATCTGAAACAATTGAACAAGGTATTCAGTCGATTAGGCATTCTTTTAATAACTATAAACGTGAACAAGCCGAGATTGCCGTTCAAGAAAAGGCATTAATGGAAGTACAAAAAAATCAAGAAAAAGAGAATAGGCAAGATGTAGATAGAGGTTTTTCGTTATGAATCAAGAACAAAAAATATATGCATTAATGGCTTGTGCTGAAGATCATCAGAAAATAATTGATGAATCTATTCAAGAATTTAAAACCGCGAATCAGCAAGAGTTGGCTCAATTATCCGCGAAACAAAAACAACTTCACGATGAACATCGTATTGTTATGAAGGATTTGCGTCGTTTGGCAGAAAAAGCCAGTGAGAATAATTTTCAACGATTAGGTTGGATGTGGTTTATTCAGACGTTATTAGCTTCACTCTTAGTTGTATCGCTTTCTGTTGGTGGGGTTATTTGGTTTGTTAACCATAAGTCTGATGAAATCATAAAGATGAATTACACCGTAGAGAAGTTAAGCAAGAAAGGCGGTGAAGCCGAGATACACTCTTGCAGACGAGATAACGGTAAGGTTTATCCTTGTGTCCGAGTGATGACGAAATGGGGAGGTTATGGCAATAATCGTGATCTCTATATTATCGATCCTAAATAACTGACGCGCTGCGCTTGTCGATACATGGTGCTTGGATAATTTCGTACCTCAATTAACCAGGCCCATGTATTCGAATTCAAAAAACATCATTTCCCCGTCAATTCTTAATAAATACCGGTCAAACTTAGATTTTTGGATTGGGTAACATTGATAACAAAATAACAACGTCACTTTTTGACTGATTTAATCGGATTAAACCGCCTTAAATACTCG
>NZ_WMDN01000052.1:0-2787 GCF_021236965.1 Photobacterium carnosum
TGCCTTGGGAGACTGTAAAATTCGCAGTGCCTTGGGAGACTGTAAAATTCGCAGCGCCTTGGGATATAGCCATTATTTCTCGATTATCATCGCAGCGCCTTGGGAGACTGTAAAATTCGCAGCGCCTTGGGAGACTGTAAAATTCGCAGCGCCTTGGGAGACGAATAGGAAACGGCAGTGCCTTGGGAGACTGTAAAATTCGCAGTGCCTTGGGAGACTGTAAAATTCGCAGCGCCTTGGGAGATCTCTCCCAAGGCAATGCCTTGGGAGACGAATAGAATATATACCAAAGCAATGCTAAAAAACTAAGGAAGAAGCCATAGCGGTAAGCGACAGTCATCTACAGGGCCAATAACGAGCGTCCCATGATGCAATGTTGATGATGGTTCTAAAAAAAGATATTCCCATTAAAATTACAACGCTTAACGTTGAACCTTGCGTAAGCAAGTGGTAATGTTCTTTGCATTCTCGGTGTTAGGTTGGTTAGTGATGATGTTCAATAAAAATATTTTAATGGCTTTACCGCTCCTCTTAAGTTGCAACTACACGATCGCAGATACTAATCTTGATAGCGGTATTTCTAGTGCTAACAATATGAACAAGTGCCCATTAATGATTTTTAGGTTGAGCGACATTGAATCTCGGCTTCGTGCGTATTTAGAGCCTGAATTTGATAAAGTAAAAAATACTGAAATACTTGCTGCAGAAACCTATAACTACTTAGTGGGTGACATTGATAGTAATCTCCCTGATGAGATATTGACGTATCGTAATCTACTTACTAAATATAATTCGATGTGTACTTCAGATGTTACCGAATCCCCCAGAGCAACATTTAGCTTAAAAGATTTCATCCGTGATTATGATGAGTACATTGATTGGGTTAAATTGGATCACGTAAAGGATCCTGAGTCGATTAAGTGTGAACAGTTATTTCAAACGGAATCAAGTTTAATTAATCAAATAAAAAGTCTTGGTGATGTCACCATCGACGATTCAAAAAAACAAGAATTACAGAAGCCTTTAATTCGTTATAAATTCTTAATTGATATCGACATGGCTAATCATAAGTGCTGGAAATATAATGCGAGTGAATTTATCGCTTTTTATCAAAAGCCATAAGTTTCAATGAGTGATAGCTGGTGACCCGTTTTATATCGCCAGTTATCTATTTTACCATTACACACCCAACACCAGAGAACATGGATGCAATTCGAACATCACTCCGAATTCTAATTCCATTCCTAATAAAAATAATCAAAACTAAACCCATTAATCGTTAATTCAATCAAACTATTATTATATATCGCCCCCTTTGCTTTTAATTATTAATCAAAACTCCTATTTTAATTTTAAATTATTTCATTTTCATATCGCTACTGATTATCACCGAGGATTATTATCGTAGTTGCATTACAATTATTCCCTAGCTAATATAATTAACTAGCACCTCACTTTAATGGTGAGAGTAAATATTGATCATCATTTAATATTTGTATGAACGATACAATTAAATATTCGTAAGCACTGAACAATATTTAAAACACACCTGTTAAAGTTGTAAGTAAGTTACGAAATTAATTTAAATATTAAAAATGACAAACTTGAGTTGTTAGGGGATGATTGTCTAGATGGTATGTTTTTATATTAGCCTAAAGAATGAATTCTAAATGAATAAGAAAAAAGAAAGGATAGCAATCATGATGGAGCACCTAAACACTCCAGAGCATATCAGAAGTAGTTTAACGGGGATCTACATGAAACGGTTGACCACATTAGATGCATCAAAAGAATCGTGTGTTAGTTACGCGATGATGAGTGAATGGGTAGCAAAGATAGATAACGAGTTTAATTATTTTTGTAAGTTAGTGTCAGCGACAGGTAGGAAAAAATAAAAATATTTTCTAAGGATAATGGATAGAATTAAAAAAGATAAAGGCATCGATATCTATAACAAGGTTTAGTATCGATGCCTTTATTGTTTTTAGTTTACTTCAACGATTGCAGTCAGGTACGCCTTTAGACCAAGATAGGGTTACCCGTTGATTGTAGCGACAAACTATCCCGCCTTCACTTACGATTCGATAGTCGCATTTGTAATGGTATCTTCACTTAAACTCAATCCTTGCCATATAACTCGCTCAGAGCGGTCTGGTGCGCCGTTATCATTGGTATTGATACCATTGGGTAGGTTATCGTCGATTGAGGCGTCAGGGGCGGGATATTAAGGATTATTTTTAGTGCTTGGCTGATGTAGTTATCAAACAAATTTAACGTATTCGTATCGTTAACGTTATTTATTGAATAATTAGTAGTAATAGGCAGTGTACAGCGAGGCATGGAGATGTAATTGATGATGTTGCTGTGGATAGAGAGATTATTAGCTGGTATTAAAATCACTGTAAGTCCAGATATAGTCATTATCGTCGTATCTGGACTTATTGTTATTGCATTACGATTTAAGTAATAGATATGGTTATTGCTCTGCAAGTATGTCACCCATTTTTTTATTTTCTGTTAATTCCCCCACCCATTTTCTGTTAAGTAACCACTACTTGTTAGTTCCTCACTTAACTTTATTGGTTATCAATTCGTATCGTTTTCTAATTACAGTCGAACGTCACAGACATAATCGACATAATTTATTTTTTACAAGTTGTCTTATACAATGGTTGTTGATTTTGTAGTAACATCAAGCAGAAAATAACAACTAACAACTTAGGGTGGAAATGTAGAGAAGGTCTTGTTACTGAAGATGGCGATAATTTAAAAGTTGATCTACAGATA
>NZ_WMDN01000053.1:0-2707 GCF_021236965.1 Photobacterium carnosum
ATCATTGGCACAATTGCTGACAACGCTCAATCACAGCGGTGGCATCGACTAAGACTTCTTCGATGGTGACACAGTGAATACGACTACCGGTGAAACGAGCCCGTTGTTCAACTTCAATATCTGAGGCTATTAATACAATGTCTGCACAAGCAATATTTTTAGCCGTTAAAAAGTGCTCAATCCCCATTGCACCTTGGGTTTCGACTTGGATTTTAATCCCCATTTGATGCGCAGTTTTATTAAGTACATCCGCCGCCATATATGTGTGTGCTATACCCGTTGGGCAGGCTGTTACCGCGACAATTTTCATTTTCATCCCTAATGCTAATCATTTTAATCTTGCGTTACCTCAGTGAGATAACTGATGATGCAGGATAGCATAGGAGATAAGATATGAGCGAGGGTTTGGCACTCACTCAGCCCAATATTCGTCATCTCGGAAGTTGAGGCACGAAGCTATCCGTGATCTATTCACTGCGTGCTTGAACCTCAAAGACGCCAGCAAAAATAAGTCTGATGGATATAATTATTCTACGACGCGCTGATTGTAGATTCCCTATCTCGTTCGTAACCTCACTGTAGGGAATGACGGTGGTTGGGTTTGGCATTCACTGTAGGCGATGACGGAATTACACCAACAAAAAAAACGACAGGCTCTCGCCTATCGCTTTTCATTTATTCTTGAAACTGGCTATCTAGTTTCTTAACAACGCACTGTTACTCTTCGCGCTTTGATTTCCACTTCTTAATACCATTGCTCTTACCGCCAAAACTTGGCTTAGTATCACGGCTTGGTGCAGAAGTACGCGCTGGACGATCGTCATTATTACGACGAGCTGCATCAGTACGACCGCCACGGCTTTCATTACGACTATGACGATCTTCGTTGGTGCGACTGCTACGGTTAGCACCATCGGGACGACGATTAAACTCACCAGTACCACGGTAAGTTTTAAACTGCTTCTCAGCGGCATATTTTTCATTACGTGCTTCTTGCGCACGGTGATCATACAACTTCGCATCTGTTGCTTTAGCAATCGTACGGCCTTCAGCATCGGTTTTTGATGCTTCTTCAGTGCCGCTTGATTGTGAAATTAACTGTTGAATTTCAGTAATTTCAGCTTCAGTTAAATAACGCCATTTACCGTTTGGTAAGCCATCAATAGTGATGTTCATGATGCGTACGCGACGAAGTTTATACACTTCATAACCTAACGCTTCACACATACGACGAATTTGACGGTTTAAGCCTTGTGTTAAAACGATACGGAATGAGAAATTCGTTTCTTTCGTCACTTTACATGGCAAAGTAACCGTATCTAGAATCTCAACCCCTGATGACATTTTTTCAAGAAATTCAGGGGTAATCGCTTGGTCAACACGCACTACATATTCTTTTTCATGCGAGTTACCGGCACGAAGAATTTTATTAACGATATCACCGTCATTGGTTAAGAAAATAAGACCATCAGACGGCTTATCTAAACGACCAATCGGAAAAATACGCTTACGGTGATTAATGAAATCAATCACGTTGCCTTCAATATGGCGCTCAGTCGTACAGGTGATACCCGTTGGCTTATTAAGCGCGATATAAATTGGACGTTCTTTGCTACGTAATGGCTTATCATCAACCAATACTTCGTCTTTATCCATTACTCGCATACCCATTTCAGGCATAGTGCCATTAAGGGTTACACGTCCCTGATCAATCAGCTTGTCCGCCTCACGGCGTGAGCAATAGCCAGTATCACTGATAAATTTATTAAGTCGAACCCCTTTCGGGCTCTGCTGTTCAGTAGAATTTTGTGACATGTTTTTCTTCTATAAAGGGCTTTAGGTCGATCAGGGCAATAAACCACTTAACTGTAGTTTACTTACTCGATAGTTGTTATGAGGGGAGTTTAACTGATTGTCGATTAAAGAGGTAGTTTTGATGTAAAGCTCTTAAGTAAAGGACAAAGGGCATTTGTGTTCTGGCACCAAATAGAAATATATTCAGCATCCTCGACACTTTGCCCTCGTCCTTCGTCCCTAAATACGCTTATTTCGGTAAATCACCATGATTAATACGACCGATATAATCATGCTGCAATTCTTTCTCTAATTGCGCTTCAATATAACCTGGTGATTTGGTTTTAGCTGATAACAAGCGGTACATCGCTGGGATCACTAATAATGTTACCAAAGTGGCAAATGCCATTCCAAAGAACACCACCGTACCCACCGCGATACGACTTTCAGCACCTGCGCCAGTTGATATAATCAACGGTAAAGAACCAAACAAGGTTGTAAACGCGGTCATTAAAATAGGTCGTAATCGACGTACTGACGCATCAACAATCGCTTGTTCAAACTCAATTCCTTTATCACGCAGTTGGTTAGCAAATTCAACGATTAAAATACCGTTTTTCGTCACCATACCAATCAACATGATCATCCCAATCTGGCTATAAATATTGAGCCCTTGTCCCATTATCCATAATCCGGCAAGACCACCAAAGATCCCCATCGGTACGGTTAGCATAACCACCAGCGGGTTAATAAAGCTTTCAAACTGCGCTGCAAGTACTAAATAAGCCACCAATAGCGCCAGTCCAAATACCACTGCGATACTACTTTGGTTATCTCGGAAATCTTGTGATTCACCAGCATAGCTAATGGAGATATCAGACGGTAAGGTATCTATTGCTTGTTGATCTAAGAA
>NZ_WMDN01000054.1:0-2036 GCF_021236965.1 Photobacterium carnosum
TTATCCTATCCGTTCTGAATGAACAGTGATCACGTAGTGCGCGTTAGATGGATACTGTTAAATACAGCCGCTTTTAGATAAAAGTCATACTAGGTGTCGAGTGATCGGTATTTGTGGTCTTAGAATCGTTTCTAGGGGCGATTTGATGGGTATTTGAGTTACGGCAGACTGATAAGTGATTTATGGCGAGATTGATTGATGAAAACTCGCAGATTTAAAATAAATCTATTTCGAGGTGTTTTGCGGGATTTTAGATTTATTTTAAATCTAAGGCATAAGGTCGCTAATGGCGACCTTTGTTGTCTCTTAGCACAGAAAATGCAATATTTTGAATAGATATCCAAATACAAATATTAACTTACATTATTCGTTAAAAGTATAATTATCTTTATTTTTTGCGGATTTTTTTTATGAAAAAATTATTAGTCGTTTTGTTGGTTGGGTTATTTACAGTTGGTGTTGCGAATGCGTGTCCACGAGGAGAACATCCATATGGTGGAACAGGTTCTCACCATAAAGGTGGTTGGTGTGCATAAAATTTGTAATCTCTAGGTAACATAGAGAGATATACGAACGAAGTTCTTTGAATACAATGTTATGTAACTAGTTTAAATTTTGGAGAAAAAATGAAAGCAGTCATTCCTGCAAGTGAGAGAGTTTTTAGGCTCTACCATTCACATTGTGTGAGTCCTAGCTTAGACACTTTATTTAACCTTCTAAATGCCATTCACAGCCTTAATGACAAGTTGGGTAAAGCAAAACTGGGGAGTTTCTTTGATATTCAGGAGTTTATTGCTCTAAAGGCGCTTCGTAATCTCTTTCATCACAAAGAGGAGCTAATAAATGAGTTGCGTATTATTCCTGCTCAGGATCTCCCGCCAATAACAACCGATTTATTGTATTTGTGCTTGGTTCCGACAAATCTTGTTGAAAAGGCTATTTTAGCTATTCCCAACAAGTACCTAGCTGATGAAGAACCGGTAATTAAATCTGTCCTAGGTTGGTATGGTGAAGTTGTAAACATTAATCCATGCATTTTCAATTTTATGGTTAATGTTTATGAGTTCTTGGCTAGCAAAAAGATTAAGTTGTCAGGAGATGAGTTTTTGGATTTTGCTGATTCATATGAATTTGAAGCTGAAAATGGTCACTCACACTATGTTACTGGCGTCATAAGCTGTCATGCGGGTAGTGTAGATAAAGTGCTTAAAAAAGCTTTTGTATCAACTATATAATAAAACATTAAGGTGATGCTTTTTACTCGGTAGTTTTGGTCTGATTTACCATAACCCCGTTATATGAATTTTATCATCATAAAGTCATTTAGGCGGCCTTTGTTATATCTGGACATTACCGAGTATCGGGTCGCTTTCGAGATCTGATATTACATAGGTTTATTTTTTAGAAAAAAATAAACTAAAATATTTAAATGGTTAATTTTCATGAGAAATATACTGTTATTTTTATCAATGATTTTAATATCAACATCTAGTTTTGCTGAAAAATATGATCATATACAATACGACAAAGGATTTGCATCATCATTAAGTAAAATGTCAGTTGATGAATTTTATATATCAATGAACAAACAGATAAATGTAATCAATACTCAATTTCCTAAAAAAATAGATTTAATAACAACTGTTAATAATCTGACATTAAGTCATAATGAAAAATCACTTAATTATAATATTACATTAGATATTGATTCAAAATCACTTAATGATATAAATCAGATAAAATCATTCTTTAATAATGGATATAAAAAAATAAGGATTGAACAAATCTGTGGAAGAGGTTTCCTTCGATCTTGGGTTGAAGGTGGCGTAATTATTAGAGATATCATCAATGATAAAAATGGATGTTATCTGGCAACAGTAACAATAAACAAATTAGATTGTCATAAAAAGTAGATAAAGCATTTTGTATTTTAAAGCTTTTAGTTTTTGCAAGAGGTTAGGTTATAAAATGACTGCATAAATTATATATATTTCTGGCGATTATGATAAGTTTTGTTTAGTACGCATAAATAGATT
>NZ_WMDN01000055.1:0-1977 GCF_021236965.1 Photobacterium carnosum
AACGTTCATCCTTATGGTGTTGATACTGACATTGCGGCAGCGATCACTATTACCTCTATTGCAACCGATAATAATGTGACAGGACCTGATTCTGAACAGTCCCAAGCGATTATTGGTACGGTTGGCGGCGATGTGAAAGCGGGCGATAGCGTTACTGTGACCCTTGATGGTAAAACGTTAGGCACAGCCGAAGTACAAGCGGATAAATCATGGCGTTTGCCTGTTGATGGCAAGGTCTTGTTGGATGCGAATACGGATCATGTGGGTGCGACAGTGACCACCACTGATACCGCAGGCAACAGCAAAACCGTGACCGCTGAGCATGATTATACGGTGGATGTTAACGCCACTATCGACATTAATCCTATCACTGGCGATAACGAGATCACTCAACAAGAAGGTCATCAGAAAACAATAGATGTCACGGGTAAAGTAGGTGGTCAAGCACGCGAAGGTGATGAAGTTACTGTTACAATTAATGGTAATAAATATGTTACTCATGTTCAGACAGATCTTACTTGGATCGTTGCAATCGCTGGTATTGATATCCTGCATGCTCACAAGGCAATAGCAAGTGTTACAACATCTTATAGTTCTCATAATGTGACAACAGAAGCTGATGAGCCGTATAAAGTAGACTTTGGTGCGCTAGTTACTATTGATTCTATTGCAGACGATAACATTGTTACTCAAGCTGAAGGTAAGAGTACGGTAACCATTAAAGGTTCTGTTGGTGAGGATGTTAAAGATGGTGATACGGTTACGTTGACTATTGGTCATCAACATTTTACGGGTGAAGCAAAAGATGGCCATTATCAGATTAATGTTGATGGTGAGGCTTTATTAAAAGACAGTGATCGAATTGTAGATGCATCGGTAACAACAACTGATGGTACACATACCGCATCAGACACTGCAGAGAAAGCTTATCAAATCGATGGTCTAGTTATTCAAGGTGATAATGGTGATAACACTATAACGGGCACAGTTGGTACTGACTTATTAATTGGAGATTTAGATCCTGCGAAACCAGATGAAAGGTCAATAAATGTCAATTATGTTATAGACGTATCAGGTAGTATGGGTTATGGCCGAATTCTAGACCTTTCATGTGTGAATAATCATCATGCAAGTAGTTATACCATTAGCGTTCCTAAAGGTTTTATTTTAACCGCTTCTAATCATCTGCAACTTTCAGATGGAAGTCAAGCTCGTGATGTAACAGTATCTTACGAACAACTAAAAGCTGGTTTGCAATATGACGGTGGATCTACAACGGGTAATAATATTGATATTCAGGCATCTGATGGAATGACGTTTGATGTTCCGTTTGCTAACACAAAAGATGTTATGGATTTAGTGAAAGAAGCTTATTCAACATTAACGAAAGACATTTTAGATAGTGGCATAGATAAAAGTCTTTTACATTTTAATATTGTAACATTTAGTGATACATATTCAGATTATCTTAAAGTTTATCGTGGAACTAAAATTAAAGAATCATTTTCATATAATCAAGTAACTGAACAATTTGAATCATCAGATCACCAGACTATAAATGAATTTATTAAACACTTGACTGCTGGTGGCGGCACTGATTTTGCTCCACCTTTAAATACTGTTAGTTCCTTAATTACTAATGATAATGAAACAAATATTATCTATTTCTTAACCGATGGTAAGGATCCTAGCTTTAAACCAGTTAAAAATGCTGCTTTAAACGGTGCTCAAGTAATAGCGATTGCTGTTGGTCCTGACAGTGATGAGGAAGGTGTTAAAGAAGTAGCTAGTCTTGGTGATCCAGAAGATAGTTATTCTAAAGCCATTACCAATGCCAATGAACTAAATGATACTTTTCATAACATAGGTCAAGAATTTATTCCAGGAAGTGACACTATCATTGGTAGTGATGATAATGATGTACTTGTCGGTGATGCTTTAAATATTAAATGGATGTATGACGAAGGAATCTTAGAT
>NZ_WMDN01000056.1:0-1718 GCF_021236965.1 Photobacterium carnosum
TGCTTGGTTATATCTTCTACGGCTTCATCGCTGCACGTGATACTAAGCCAGAAGTGAAAGCAAACTAATTTTAAAGATTTAATAAATTCGATACTAAAGCAATTTATTAATAACTAACTAGAACGGAAATGGGAATAAATAATAAATACGCTCACAATTAATAGTGATATTAATGAACAGCATTATTTATTCCCTATCTAAAATATTCGGTCAGGCCTTTTAGTTCTTCATAATCATTATGTCGGGTTAAAACACACCTGTTATCCACCATTTTATTCAGGCGTTATTATGAACAATAATAGTAGTACAAATAAAATGCGTGCTCTCGTTATCGAGCACCAAAATATTACTCCAAACAGCTTTGCAGACCGCGCAACTAAGTCGCTTGTTGCTGAACTACAAAACCGCTCTATTGAAATTATTACAGCCACTTCTTATGAAGATGCGCGTGCGGTTATTCTATCAACTCAAATTGATAGCCTAGTATTAGCACTTGAAAAAACTGAAGAGCAAATCGTTAATTCTAACGAAGAAGTTGAGCTATTAAGCACACTTCAAGCTCGTCAATCTGAAGTGCCTGTATTTCTACTAGCAGAGCGTGCTCGTACGTCTATCCTTAACAACCGCCAATTAATGGAACGTGTTGATGAGTGTTACTCAGTACTAGAAGACACTGCTGACTTCGTTGCTGGCCGTATCGTTGCTTCAATGCGTCGTTACCGTGCACAAGTGCTACCACCGTTCATGAAAGCGATGATGCACTACAACGACATCCATGAGTACTCATGGTCTGCGCCTGGTCACCAAGGTGGTATCGGTTTTACTAAGACCCCTGCTGGTAACCAATTCTTTGAATTCTTCGGCGAAAACTTGTTCCGTACCGATATGGGTATCGAACGTGCTGCACTAGGTTCATTACTTGACCACAGTGGCGCATTTAAAGATTCAGAAGTTGAAGCAGCTAAGATCTTCGGTGCTCACCAGTCTTACTCTGGTATCGTAGGTACATCTGGTTCAAACCGTACTATCATGCAAGCATGTATGAAAGACGACGATATCGCTATTTGTGACCGTAACTGTCACAAATCAATTGAACAAGGTCTGATCCTAACGGGCGCACGTCCAATCTACATGGTACCTAGCCGTAACTGTTACGGTATCATCGGTCCGATCAGCAAAGTTCAAATGAGCAAAGAAGGCATCGCACTTAAAGCTAAAAATGCGGGCATTCCTTTCAACGCTGACGAGAAGAAAGCAAGCTACGCAGTAGTAACTAACTGTACTTATGACGGTCTATGTTACCATTCAGAAGTGACTGAAGCGCTACTAGGCGAAAGCTCTAGCCGTATTCATATGGATGAAGCTTGGTTCGGTTACGCACGTTTTAACCCTATCTACAAGGGTCACTATGCAATGCGTGGCGATGCTAAAGACCATACTGGTCCTACAGTATTTGCAACTCACTCAACACACAAGTTATTGAATGCCTTGTCTCAAGCATCATACATTCACGTACGTAACGGTGAAAACGCGATCAACTTTGACCGTTTCAACCAAGCTTACATGATGCACACTTCAACATCGCCACTTTACGCAATCTGTGCGTCTAACGATATTGCAGCGAACATGATGAAAGGCGAAAGTGGTTTATCGCTAACTAACGAAGTGAACCGCGAAGCGATCATCTTCCGTCAGAACATGCGTCAACTATTTAACGA
>NZ_WMDN01000057.1:0-1535 GCF_021236965.1 Photobacterium carnosum
ATCGCGGTTCATCCAAAACGAATAGAATAGCCGATGTTTTGATAGGTTTTATTCGATTAAATCAGTCAAAAAGTGACGTTGTTATTTTGTTATCAATGTTACCCGATCCCAAAACTCAAGTTTGACCAGTGTTTATTAGAAATCGACCGAAAAGTAATGTTTGCGGGAAAAATACGTGGTCCTGGTTAATTGAGGTACGAAATTATCCAGGACCATGTATCGACAAGCGGTAGCGCGTCAGTAGTCGTGAGTTGTCTTATGTGGAAAAATAGGACAGACAAGCTGCCCTAACTTTACACACAATCGACAATTTAACATCGAGAGAGCTTTTATTTTTCGCTCCGCGAGTAATAACAAAGTTTATGTTTGATTATTTTGAAGATACCGTGTGATATTTGGACGGTGAAAGGTAGATAGGGGATTCTTTAAAAGCGGCAGCTTCCCTAGGCGATATTCGCCAGAGATTATAGATGCCGCTTTTAAAGATGAACTGATATTCGGACGGAGCCAAGTACAGACTTTTTCATCTCTCAATACAACTTACAGAGTCTATTGAGTCACTAGAAATCGACCTTAACTGTAACAGGTCAACCACCGTCTAGTGCAACACCATATCAGCATTGGCTTTTTCAAGTGCCAAGAGGCTATTACGCAATCTTTCATAGTCAACTGCGGATATGATCGTGTTAGCGGTACGGTTGAGTGATTTGGTTGGGTGTTCCCCCTTTTCACTCTAAGGCAAAAAACAGTAAAACGATGCCTTATAGACTGCTAGGGACGCTCATCTTAAACGAGTGGCTGTTAAGCTAACTCTCAATGCTTGCACGTATCTGCTTTATCCATCTATAAGTGGGTATAATCTGTTCAGTTGGCTTGGAATGTAAGAAGTAAATTAATCAATTATACTTTTTTATCTAGAAATGACTTCTATGGATTGCTTTTCCGTGACGTTATCACTAAAATTCAAGCATCCACGGTAATCAAATGCTGATACATTCGTTTACCAGAAAAAGCTGCCTTGCTGGGCGGCTTTTTCACCTTTTAGGCTTAGAATACTAATCTTCTAACTTTATTTTGTCGATATTCTTTTCACTAAATTCATTAATTTTCAATAAATCACGATTATCAATACAATCTACATCGAAAATCCGCGTGTAATTTCTACTTTTTTAATTTCTTTTAATTCAGAATTCAGCGTTTTAAATCGAGGCATCTCCCCAAAAGTCTTCTTCAATGGGATTTCACCACGCTGTAAATCATCAAAATCAACTCTCAATAAAATTTTATCACTGCTTTGAATAGCTTTAAGCTGAGTATTCGTAACAACATCTAATGGCTTTTTACCGTTAATGGTCATGCTCAACGTTTGTTCCGATTTATTGTATTTATACTTGATATCGAAAGTACCTAACTGTTCGCTGCTCTCTCTCCGTCGCAAAACTCGATCCGTTTCTTGTTCGTTAAATCCCACGTTATTACGTTTAGTAGGCTGCAATAGCATTGAAGGATTATTTGGTTGTCTTTGTCGCTCTCTG
>NZ_WMDN01000058.1:0-1479 GCF_021236965.1 Photobacterium carnosum
ATTCAACTTGTTTTATATACGGTAAAAAATATGAGTGATAGCTCACACTGAGAGTTTAATGTTACAAATTTCCAGTTAAAGCCTGTTTTGTACTCTACTTTATCCCCATTAAAAAACCGACAATATTGCCATGCTGATGACGAATACAATGTTATCGAGCCCATAATAAAATTATCGGGGATAGAATATGATTACCACCCTCATCAATGAGCAGTTGATTAACCTCAACCTTAAAGCAACCACCAAAGATGAAGTGTTTGCTGAAATGGCAGATATTTTAGTTCAACAAGGTCGCGTTGCGGATAAAACCCAATTTTTAGTCGATGTTAAAGCACGTGAAGAGTTAGGTAACACTGGTTTTGAAGAGGGTGTTGCATTACCTCATGCTAAAAGTGCCGCTGTTATTAAACCTGCGGTGGCGATTGGTGTTAGTCGTACAGGTATTGAATACGGCGCAGAAGACGGCTTACCATCAAAACTATTTTTCATGATTGCTTCTCCTGATGGCGGTGATAATCACCATATTGAAGTGTTGGCTGAGTTGTCATCAAAACTGATTGAAGATGGCTTTATTGATGCATTCCTCGCTGCGAAAACACCTGCTGATGCATTGGCATTATTACTTGCCGAAAAACAAGTGGTGGCAACATTACCCCAAGATAAAGGGTTGTTGATTGGGGTTACGGGCTGTCCTGCGGGTGTTGCGCACACTTACCTTGCAGCGGAAGCATTAGAAAAAGCGGCTGCTGAATTAGGTTATGAAATTAAAGTTGAAACGAACGGTTCTATCGGTGTTAAAAACTCACCAACTGCAGAAGAAATTGCCCGCGCAGAAGCGATCATTGTCAGTTGTGATAAGCAAGTCGATATGGATCGTTTTGCGGGTAAAAAATTAATTAAGACTGGCGTAAAAGCGCCGATAAAAGATGGCAAAGGCGTTATTCAACAAGCATTAGTCGCAAAACCATTTGATGCTAATGGCGATGGTTTAGATAGTGGTGAAAGCAAAGTCTCTAAAGCGCGTTCAGATCTATACTGTTTCTTGATGAATGGCGTATCGCACATGATCCCGTTTGTTGTTACCGGTGGTTTGTTAATTGCGTTGGCATTAGCGATTGGTGGACAGCCAACAGATGCGGGAATGCAGATCCCTGTTGGTAGCATGTGGCAAAAAGTCCTTGATGTCGGTGTAGTCGCCTTTACATTAATGATTCCAGTACTTGCAGGTTACATAGCGTATGCGATTGGTGATCGTCCAGCATTAGCACCGGGTTTCATTGGTGGTTGGATTGCGAATAACGGCTCATTTTATGGCGCAGATGCAGGTACTGGTTTTATCGGTGCCATTATTGCAGGTCTATTAGTGGGTTACTTTGTACGTTGGGTTGCAACACGTAAATACCACAAATTATTACAGCCATTAGTGCCGATTCTTATTGCACCAATTACAGGTACATTATTTATTGCAAGTGCGTTTAT
>NZ_WMDN01000059.1:0-1444 GCF_021236965.1 Photobacterium carnosum
AGAGTCCGTCTCTTCTCTTTAGAGAAGAAAAACCCCTTGGGTGTTGTATGGTTAAGCCTCACGGGCAATTAGTATCAGTTAGCTCAATGCCTCGCAGCACTTACACACCTGACCTATCAACGTTGTAGTCTTCAACAACCCTTTAGAGACCTTAAAGGTCTAGGGATGACTCATCTTGAGGCTCGCTTCCCGCTTAGATGCTTTCAGCGGTTATCGATTCCGAACTTAGCTACCGGGCAATGCATCTGGCGATACAACCCGAACACCAGCGGTTCGTCCACTCCGGTCCTCTCGTACTAGGAGCAGCCCCTCTCAATCATCCAACGCCCACGGCAGATAGGGACCGAACTGTCTCACGACGTTCTAAACCCAGCTCGCGTACCACTTTAAATGGCGAACAGCCATACCCTTGGGACCGACTTCAGCCCCAGGATGTGATGAGCCGACATCGAGGTGCCAAACACCGCCGTCGATATGAACTCTTGGGCGGTATCAGCCTGTTATCCCCGGAGTACCTTTTATCCGTTGAGCGATGGCCCTTCCATTCAGAACCACCGGATCACTATGACCTGCTTTCGCACCTGCTCGAATTGTCATTCTCGCAGTCAAGCGGGCTTATGCCATTGCACTAACCTCACGATGTCCGACCGTGATTAGCCCACCTTCGTGCTCCTCCGTTACTCTTTGGGAGGAGACCGCCCCAGTCAAACTACCCACCAGGCACTGTCCGTAACCCCGATAAGGGGCCAACGTTAGAACATCAAGCATACAAGGGTGGTATTTCAAGATTGACTCCACAACCACTGGCGCGGTTGCTTCAACGTCTCCCACCTATCCTACACATGTAGGGTCAATGTTCAGTGCCAAGCTATAGTAAAGGTTCACGGGGTCTTTCCGTCTAGCCGCGGGTACACAGCATCTTCACTGCGATTTCAATTTCACTGAGTCTCGGGTGGAGACAGCGTGGCCATCATTACGCCATTCGTGCAGGTCGGAACTTACCCGACAAGGAATTTCGCTACCTTAGGACCGTTATAGTTACGGCCGCCGTTTACCGGGGCTTCGATCAAGAGCTTCGACCGAAGTCTAACCCCATCAATTAACCTTCCGGCACCGGGCAGGCGTCACACCGTATACGTCATCTTTCGATTTTGCACAGTGCTGTGTTTTTAATAAACAGTTGCAGCCACCTGGTATCTGCGACTCCCGGCAGCTTAGAGAGCAAGTCTCATCACCGCTAGGAGCGTACCTTCTCCCGAAGTTACGGTACCATTTTGCCTAGTTCCTTCACCCGAGTTCTCTCAAGCGCCTTGGTATTCTCTACCTGATCACCTGTGTCGGTTTGGGGTACGATTTCTTATAATCTGAAGCTTAGAAGCTTTTCCCGGAAGCATGGCATCAATGACTTCACTACCGTAGTAGCTCGACATCGTATCTCAGCCTT